>SZPB01000051.1 GCA_030263535.1 Cytophagia bacterium CHB2 | reverse complement strand
ACTTTCTCCACCAAGGGTACCAACCAATTCGAGTTCACCGCTCACAATCAGCGCTTCATTTGTCTTGATGGGCAGATTCTGACCAAAACCACCTCGTACTGTAGCCTGACCTGCGCCATTGATAGGACCAGTGCCTACGATACTAGCATCTCCTACCAGTGTATTGGCGTCATTCGTGATCCGGAAGTATCTACCTTGAGGAGTAGTACCCCATAGATCAACGTAGTAAGGTTCCCAGGGAGCTTCCGGCACGGTAATCGGAGAGCCTAATCCAGCACTTACTCCTGTTAAATTAACTTCAGTCCAGCCGCCGGTATTGACGCCGAAACAGACACCGTTGAATGTCGTTGTTGAGGCGGTGCCAGTGACAATACCGCCAAACCAGTATCTGTTGGCTGCTTCAATGAGATACCATCTGACTTCGTTGGTGGTATCATTGACCGCCTGAATCGAAAAAGCGAAATCATATGTTCCCGGCACCAATTCGGCATTGCGAGGGGCCTGTAGTATGGTCGCAAGAGCCGGGCCGTTATTGCTATTGGTGCTATTCCAGTTGCCATTGCTAAGTACACCGACTGTACCACTGCCCCAGGCGCCATTTGCAACGGTGCCTGCACCCGATCTTGGCATGAATTGATATCCCGAACCGAGAGCTCTCACCCAAGCAGCATCGCTTGTTAATGCATTATTGAGGGTATCATTCTCATGATACGTCAAGGCATAACGGAGCGGAGTATAGGTACTTCCGCCGCCGGTTGCACCGACAAACTGTATTTTACCGGTAACAACAACTGCCTGGCTTGTGGTTGCTTCAAGAGGGCTAAATTCACCACGAATCGTAGCCCAACCATTGCCGGGTATGGGGTTGGCACCTGCCATGCCAGCATTACCAGCGGGAGTATTGGCATCATTCAGGATCGGCCAGCTCCTTCCCTGGCTTGTCGAACCCCATTGATCAACCAGGGTCTGCGCCTGGATTGTAACTTCACTAAAAACCAATAGTGCCGTTACAGTCAAAAAAAAGCCGTATGTCAATCTCTTCATACCTTCTCCTTCTAAAAGATTTACCAAGGGAACACCGGAAGTTATCTTCACTGCAAGGAGGTAAGGAACGCTTGCAACAACTTCAGTAATTGCATTTCATCATTTCAGGCCATGTGAGTCACAATTCAGTTAAGCTTAACCACCTCCCTAATTTATCATCGGAAAAACCTTCTTTGCATGATCCCGGCGAAAACAAAGCCAGGCTTTCGCCGGGATTATGCACGCAAGTCGATACTGCCGTTTATCACTCCATCAAAAGGAGTTTCTTAATAATAGAAACGCCGTCTGCTTGCAACCGGTACATATAAACGCCGCTTGACAACCCGGAAGCGTCGAATGTCGCAACATACCTTCCAGGCTTCTGATGGCCGCTAAATATCGTTGCGACTTCCTGTCCCAGAGCATTGAATACTTTCAACGATACAAAACCTGCCGTCGGGATGGAGTACTCGATCTGAGTTGTCGGGTTAAACGGATTCGGATAATTCTGCTCTAGTGAGTAGTTTGTTGGCGCAGGCCCCGCGGTTTCTTTTACACTCGACGGGGTGGGTGTACCATACGTGAGCCAATTATTGATCGTTGTCCATTCCGCGTCTCTTTGGGCCTTCCATGCTTCCAGCTTGTCCGGATACCAATTCAAATCTCCCAAGGGAAACCCGCCCATGGCTGCGGTCTGATATGCCACATTGCTGTAGGCCAGATTCTCGGGCAGCGGCCAGGTTTGTTTGAATCCTGCATCTGGCCGATAGGACCAGTCAACATCGGCATTGCTGTTCCATTTGTATCGTACGAAAAGCAGAAAGGTATCCTGGTTGGTGGCTTCGACGATGAAACCCGGATCCACGTCGTAGATGGTCGACCAGTCAACGTTCATGGTTTTGAACGCCTTGTTGCCCTGCGCGTCCACGGAGTCGATAAACGCGATCTCGTTTTCACCCAGCATCGGGGGTGGATGAAACAACTCCTCAGGCCGTCGCTGCCGCGTTTGTTCCCGGCACCAATCACATTCCGTATACCAGGCTTTCATGTAATCTGAAAAGGCATAAACATTGTTGCCGATAAAAAGCTTTCGATCATAGTCCGTAAAGGGAACGACAATGCTGAGTGAGTCTACCGGAGTTATGCCGTTAAGCAAACCACCGCCCGGGGGATCGCATCTTCCCGCGAGGAAATCATTGTAAGTCTGGCCCGGTTCACACACGTCAAGCGCGCGATATCCCAACACATTAGGGTTTAAAAAAATAGAGTTTGTTATCGACGCATTTCTCAACAAGCCCTGAGTCTGAACGACCCATTCTATCGAATTCAACATGGTGCAGTGGTTGATATGAATGTTGTCGCCGTACTCGTTAGCTTCCTCCATGACGATTCGGCTGATATTGGTAAAGGTGCAGTTTTCAAAGAGAAGCTTGTCGTAGTGCCACTCTGTGCTTTGATAGGGAAAAGAGACGGCGCGCCCATAATACTGGAAATGGTTATCGGAAAGATTCCGGAAGTAGCAGTTGGTGAAATTACCGACGAAGTGATTTGCTTTTACGGTAATCGCGCCTCCCGCCTCAACCCCGATTCCGGCATAATCAAAAATGCAGCCGTCAAAATCGCCCTGCTCGGGATCGTTGGCATCCTGCTGATTTTCAAACACAATAGAAGAACTCGCCACTTTGTTGCCCAAAATATCCGCGTATCGTACCCAGATATTCTTCATCACGACATCCCCATAGCTTTGGATAATATATCCCCGGTCAATGGGTTCCTCCGTCCAAACGATTTGGGGGGGCGCAGAGTTTTGTACTTCTTCAGCAGTTCCCTCACCGGCCCGGAGCGGCTTTGGGGCGACAATTTCAAGGTTCTGCCCATGGTCTAAATAAATACTTCGATTCAGCACATAGATCTCATACGGCGTCAACTTAAAGACGGTAGTGTTGATCGTGCCATTAGCTATGGCGGCGTCAATGGCATCGTTCAGGGTACCGTATTGGTTTCCGGATTCGTAGTACCCTTGCACAGATACTGTATCTTTTTGAGCATACAGCATACTGCTAAAGCAAAGCATTACCAGGAGAAACAGTAATGAGTGCTTCATGGCTTACTCCCTTCTTGCGTTAAATAAGTTTGACGAACTGGCGATGAATTTCATCAAGGTTAATACCTTACTCTTAAGCCGAGATTTGCCGTCAAGCCGTAGTTTTCGATGCCTCTGAACCCTTCGGTTGACTTTTGGACCCAACTGGTATTCCTATCATTCAGATTGCTGACATCCAGGAACAGCTCGCTCTTGAAGTAGGGAAGCTTTTGACGGGCCGAGAAATCCATGCGGAAATATTCTTTCGTGAAGGAGTCGTTTTCCGGAAACTCCCCGCCATTGCCTCTGGCCGAGTTATCCTGGAAAACAAACGAGAGCCGGGAAGAAAAGCCTCTGTAATCATAACCGACATAGGCATTCAGAACGTGATTGGGCTGGTTAAGCAATCGTCCGGTGGATGAGCTATCGACCAGGCCGAATTGAGGAGGTCTCGTGCCTGGAATGACCTGGGTTTTGAAGAATGGATACTTGGTTTCAGATTTAATCCGCGCATAGTTGATTCCCAAAATCAGATCATTCAACAACCCGGGCGCGTACCAGAACCGGTGCTGGAAGTCAAATTCAAGCCCCTTGACGGTCGCATCAAAAGGATTATTCAAAGGCCGAAACACACTGGCGTTCGATCTGCCGCTCGTCAGGACCGGGGTTACCACCAGGGCTCCATTGCGGACAATCTGGTAGCGGGAGAGCGTGTCAAGCCCGGCTAAATCAGCGGCATCCAACTGATAATTTGCGGTATAGACAAAGTTCTCTATAGTTTTGTAAAAACCGCCTATCGTCAGAAGCCCTAATTTGTTGGAAAAAAACGTCACGTTGACGTCATGATTTTGGGCTTTTGCTGGTTTCAACTCCGGGTTGCCGGTGTATATCTGGTTACCCTGCGTGATGGTAAACTTCGGGCTAATGGCTTGGTAATCCGGCCGGGCAAGCGTCTGCGTGTAAGCGTAACGAATATCCAACCAATCAAAGGGAGAGTACTTAACCTGCCCCATCGGTAGCCAGAATTCGTTTTCCTTAAAATCCGTGGTATCGTACATCACCTGTGTTTGGGCATTCCTTTGATCTCTCGCGTTATAGGCAAAGTACTTGGTTTTCACCTTTTCATAACGCGCTCCGCCGATCACCGTGAAGTCCAGGAAACTAAAATTCGTCATCGCATAACCGGCGTAATAGTCTTCGTCATATTTGTAGTCGTTGGTAAGCTGCTGGTAGGGTCCATCATACCAGCCGCCTTGGGCGCCGGAACTAAAATCGCGATTGGAGGCATTGAAGGCAGGGTTGCCGATAATATAGTTTAATATGTTCGTCAGCAAAACCGGGTTGGAGGCATAAAAGATATCTCCAAACCTATCATCCAAAAAGGCGTTGTAGAGTTTACTTTCGCTATTGATAAACCATTCCCCCGTCAAATCGCCGCTGTTATTCGTGACCAAGCCAAACTGATCCCTTATGCCTCGAATCATCGAGGGCTGAATGTTGGTACCAGTATTAACATCTGCACCTCCCCCAAATCCTAAATAAGGCGTTTCCTGATCGGTGGAATTGGATTGGTTGTTGACTTGGCCGCCAAATTTGAAGAAACCGCTGGCTCCGGTGCCAAGATTAAATGGGAGCTCAAAATCTGCTTTGTAGGTATATTTCTCCTCCTGATAGTCGCTGCTCAGCAAATCACCACTTCTGAGCACGACTTCATTGACTCCCTTAAAGTTCGTCAGCAGATACGTGAGATCTTCGGGCTTCTGATTGTCACGGCGTACGCCGGCTTGCAAGGCATCGGTTTGATTGAAGTTTATTCGAGGCGACTTATCCAATACGTTGCTGGACGCGGTGTAATTGGCAGATAGATCTGCACTCAAAAATCCTAAATCATACTCCAATTTGAGAGAGTGCAATTGCTGGTCTGTGACATTTTCGCCCACCCGAAGCTGCCATTCCATTCTGCCACTATCGTATCGGATGTTCTGGCGGTGATCCGTAAAATCCGAATTTAACCTGGCAAACATATTGACAAACTTAAGCGATCCTCTCGGGAGGTTATAATCTAAAATTAAATTTCCTCCGTAACGTTTTCTGGTTTCCACATGCCGGTTAAATGTCACCGTATTAACTTGCACCGGACGAAACCTGGTTACCGAATCTATAACCGATGAGGCAATGCCATAAACAGCATCCATGTTGTCGGCATCGCGATCGTAGGATTCGGCGTTAAAAAGCCCATAGACGCCAAGCTTCTCATTAAAAAAGCGTTGACTTCCGGATGCGACGGCCCGGTAGTTTCCATACGTATTACTCTTGGCCGTATGGCCCCCTTGAAACAAAAGATCTGTGTGAAGGCCTGCCGGGGCTTCTCTTAATTCCATATTCACGGTTCCGCCTATCGAATTGGCGTTCATGTCGGGCGTCAGCGACTTGTAAACCGCAATCGTCCTAATCATGTACGGCGATACCATCGTGAGGTCCACACTGCGGTCATTACTGATATTTTGCGCGGCTATTTCAGGATTTGAGGAAAGCCCGATTTGTGAACTCCCGGTTGCAGAAAGCGTAACGCCTTCAACTTCGATAGAATTATACTGAGGTGACAACCCACGAATAACAACCTTATTATCTTCACCGGAACTTTGTGTTGTTGAAATGCCCGGTAAGCGGCTGATGGCCTGCGCCGCATTGAAATCCGGCAGCTCCTGAATTCTTTGCTCGGAGACAACATTCGCAATTTTATCGGAAGCCAGTTGCAGATTGATTGCCCCTAATTGTCCTTCCGCCTGGGCAGTAACGACGATTTCTTTACCCTGAATAATCTCCGAGCTCAGAGCAATGGCTTGCTTAAGCTCCTGGCCGTCTTCAACAGAAATATCAATTTTTTTACTCTGATAACCAATATAGGTTATCTTCAGTTTATAATTCCCAACCGGCACACTCGGGATGACAAATCGGCCATTCAGGTCGGTGGAGGATCCCAATTTTGTGCCCTCGAGAAAAACGTTTGCTCCCGGAAGCGGCTCCCCGGTGTCTGCCGCTTTTACTTGGCCAGATATTTTCCCGGAAGGCGCTGCATATAAGGACGAGGCCAAAAAGAGCATTATAAGCAGCGAGAGTACTTTCGTCATGATCTTCATTGTAATCTCCCTCTTAGAAGAAGAAAGACATCTCAAAACAAAACTCTGAACAGGCTGCGAGATTGGGGACGCCTCTCAAATTTCGAAAACGAGGGACGTCTGAAATCTTGCGATAAAGCCTGTGTGATTTGATCCAAACGATTAATAGATAAAATTGAAGCGCTTACAAAGACTCAACACAAGCAAGTCACAACTCCGAGGATCTCGGCAAGCGGATTTGGGGGTAAGAGATAAAGCAAGGGCAATATCCGTTTACCATAAAATCCGCTTACAAAAATTTTTTGCTTTTAGAGCAACGACTTCACTTTTAATTGATTAAAAGCGACCTATCTCTTGAAAGCATAACACCCAACTTAGGAACAGCAACGGCGTTGTTCAAATCGGTTACAGGCAAGAGACCAATTTAGACTTACTTACTTTTGCTTTTTTTAAGGAGAGAAGAAAGGATTTTGGGAACGGCAATACGCGCTTGGTTATTCTCACGGTTTTCACGTCTATGCTAGAGTTACTTGATTCGATTACAAAATCAAATGAACAATTCTGCAAAAACGTTTATCGCGGTGCGGAAAGAACTGCAGTTGAGATTAAGCGGCTGTACTTCCAATAAAACTTTTGAATCGGTTCAATTTTCGCAAAAAAAATAACCATTTATTACGGTAATGTCAAGCAAATAATTTCATGAAAAGCGAAAATTTGATTTTCGCCTGGTTAGCCCTGCTCAGGAGTATGTTCAAAAAAATAAATTGCTTGAAGTGATTCAAAAACAAGTTCACTTTGATACAAAAATTTCGGTTCGGTGCTGATTAGTGTGGGTAATTGCGTGCCCATGACATACTGTGATAAATCATACGCCGAAGGCGTTGTACAACTCAGCCCAGGGCACCCAGTTTCTGGGCACCCTGGGTAATCTAACACCCAATTCTAAAGAACACCAAAGGTGTTCAACAAAAATTGCATCCTAAAACAAAAACCTTAACGAAAATGAACGACGGGCCGGCGACCATAACATTTTTTTGTCGAACTCTTTCAGAGTTCTCGTGGGCATGGTTGTTTTCCGAGGGTGCGCTGCGCGCGACTCTCGGCTTTGTTGTTGAACGCCTTCGGCGTATTCGTGCGGCCCACACAGAACAGCATAGAACCAAAATTTCAAACTTCATTATACACAACACACCTTGTTTTTTTGCTGTCAAGAACCGATACAGCAACTTCACTGCGGCTTGCGAGAAAAAGTCCTAATCCGGACGAGCCGGAACTAAAAAGCTTTCTGTAAGCGGATTTCGCGGTTTCAAAAATGAGAAAGTCATTTAAATGCGTTCCTAAACGAAAATGGTGACTTAAAGGCATCATTTTTTGACGGTGAACTTATAAATCGTGAGTGATTCATATTTTTCATCAGGACGCAAAATGGTATTCGGGAATTTGGGCTGATTTGGTGAGTCGGGGAAATGCTGGGTTTCCAGGCAAAAGCCTGAGCGATAATTATGCGGCTTGCCGCTCTTGCCGGTGAGATGCCCGTCAAGAAAATTACCGCTGTAGAATTGTAATCCCGGCTCCGTCGTCCAAACTTCCATCATGCGCCCGGAGGCCGGCTCATGAACAGTGGCGGCTAGTTCCAAAGCGCCGGCGCGTTTTTTTAAAACCCAATTGTGATCATAGCCGCCACCGTATTTCAATTGTTGATGATCCGCCATGATTCTCGCGCCGATGGCCGTGGGCGTTGAAAAATCAAACGGCGTGCCCTTCACTTTGGCAAGCTCGCCGGTCGGGATCAAACCGGCGTTGACCGGCGTGAACTCCTCGGCATGAATCGTCAAGACGTGCCCCAAAATATCGCTGCTGCCTTCGCCTTTGAGGTTGAAATAGGAATGATGCGTCAAATTCACAGGCGTGGGCTTGTCCGTGATCGCGCGATAGTCAATCTTCAGCTCGTCATCGTTCGTCCACCAATAATAAACTTCCACCGCAAGATTGCCGGGATAACCTTCCTCCCCGTCGCGGCTCAGATAAGTGAGCTTGAGTCCGGCAGTTTTGTTTTCAATCAGCGGCGTCGCATTCCACACGACCTTGTCAAATCCCACATTGCCGCCGTGCAGGTGGCACGGCATGCCGCCGGGGTCGTTGTTTTTTGCCAGCGCATACGTTTTTCCTTCGAGAACAAACTGCCCGTGCGCAATGCGATTGCCGTAGCGGCCGACGAGGCAACCGAAATACGGCGAATCTTTTACATACTCGTCAAGCGTATTAAAACCCAGCACCACATCGCTTGATTTGCCGTTGCGATCAGGCACGACCAGGCGCGTGATAATGCCGCCATAGTTGGTAATTTCCAGAAGGTTTTCGTGCGCGTTGGTGAGCGTGTAAAGCATAACTGCCTGGCCGCTGGCCGTTTCGCCAAACTGGCGCATGGTGATGCGCGGCCCTTCATCAGCATGAAGGAGAGGAGTGGTCATAATGACTAAAAGCGCGATTAAATTTCGAAACGGTTCAAGGAGTTTCATGGCTTTTTCCTTGCGTAGTTTATAGATCATTCTGCAAAACGATGCAACCAAAATCATCTGCGCCCATTGAGGAACCCTTGAAGATTTTGGGATACTGATTTGTTTCTGCGGCATATCGTTCACCAATCTCAGCGACGGCGTGATTCGCATCTACAGCGCCTAATACTGCGACCGTGCCGCCGCTGCCACCACCGGTTATTTTGGCGCCGTACACTCCTTTTGCCGGGCCGATTTCTCTCGCCAGCTCGACCAGCCGGTCTGTGCCGTGCGAGCCCAGGCCGCAAGCGGAATAACTACTGTGCGATTGATACATCAATTCTCCGAGTTGCTGCATTGCCAACCGGCTTTTTGAATTATGCAGCAGCGCCGCAAAAGTGCGCACACGAAAATTTTCGTATATGGGATGAGCCGTTGGCCGCGCGACGCGATACTCTCTTTCCGGATTGATTTCTGTAACCTCATCCGTAGTGCCGCGATAGCGCTCGATGAACGCGCTGCCTTTGATTTCATCCGGCAACTGCGCGGCATAATCGTGTTCATAAACCGAAGGCGTGAGATTGGCCAAATAACCATGCCAACGCGAATCAGCAACATGAACGTGATGCTGCTTGTGCGCAGGCGAAAAGTTATGCCCCGCCAACTCTGCGATGATTCTATATCCCATAAACGCGCCGATGCGCACCGATGTATAGTCCGCGCCGGAGACAGAATGCGCCACGCCGGAATCTATTCCCCAAAAAGCGAGATGCTCCGGAATCTCAACCGGCTCTTGCAAAATGGCGGGCTGGCACAACAGCGCCAGAAGTTCATTCGCTTTACCGCAGGCCGAAGTCATTTGATCCATGATGCCGCAGGGCGCGCCGACGATGAGGTTTTCAACTTTCTGGCACAATCGCGCTAATTCCTGCGGAGGGATTTCAAGGTTGAACGCAGCGGTCACCGCTTTCATCACTGCGACTTCAAGCGCGGCAGAGGAACTTACGCCTTTTCCTTCGGGAACTTCCGAATAAACTAAAATGCGCGCGCCGGTTTTGAATATCGCGCTTCGCTCTTTCATCAAAACGAGAAATGCGCCGGCGGCATAAGCGGCCCACTGCGTTCCGGGATTTTTACGAAAATATTTTTGCGCAATCTGATAATCGCACGCGCTGCCGTGCGGTTCGAAATCTTCTAACCTCATCTCAAAATACGGCGAACGGTTGCTCGTTTTTTCTCCCAAACTGACTATTCGCAGCTTTCTATCCGAAGCCACTTGTAACGCAACGCATGTCGCTTCCCGCAGCGGCAATTGCAAAACCAATGAGCCGGAATAATCAGCAATGCCGCCCATCACATCGAGCCGGCCGGGCGCGCGCGTGACGATAATTTCTTTCTCAGGATCAAACAACGTCCTCGCTTCGGCGATCTGGCTTTGGGCCAGCGCATTGATGACGTCAACAAAACGAGAGACGTCTTGCAAGCCGTGAGTCGTGCCTTGAACGATGCGATACATATTGAATGCGTTTTTATGGCAGAATGATTGAACGGCAGGATAATTTTTAAAACAAATCATTCTGCCATAAAATCATTTTGCCCTTCATTTATTTCGATAGTTTCTTGTAATGCGCATCTGCTTGACTGCGCAGCTCTTCCGCTTTTTCCTCCGGGGAAGTATCACTCAAAAAATTGCCGCCGCCAATCTCCGGGCCGGCGAGATACTTCAACAAATTCGGCTTGCGCAAAGGCGGATGAAATTCAATATGAAAATGAAAGCTGCCATGATCCCTGCCGTCCGTAGGCGCTTGATGCAGAGGCATAACGTAGGGAAACGGCATGCGCCAGAGATTATCGAATTTGATCAACACTTGCTGCAGCACGGCGGCGAAATCACGCAACTCTTCGCGCGACAAATCCGCCAGGCTCGGATGCGTCTCTTTCGGCGCCACATAGACTTCATAAGCATATCGCGCAAAATACGGCATAAATGCGATGGCGGAATCGTTCTCGCAAATCACGCGCCTGCCGTCGCTTTTTTCTTCCTTGAGAATTTCCTGAAACAGCGGGCGCTGGGTTTTCAGAAAATAATCCCGCGAGACCCGGGCTTCCGTTTCAATAAACTTAAACACAATATTGGTAGCGTAGATCTGGCAATGTGAATGCGGATTTGACACGCCCACCACCTCGCCTTTGTTTTCAAAAATCAGCACGTGGTTGATTTCGGGATGGCCGCCCAACTCGCGATACTGCTCTTGCCAAACCTTGAGCAAAGTAATGATTTCTGGCAACTCAAGCTCGGCCAGCGTGAGATTGTGTTTGGGACTGTAACATACCACGCGCGCCACCCCGCGCGCCGGACTGGTTTGGTAAATTCCCGTATCTTTTTGCGGGATTGCCGGCGCAGCCCAACTCACGCACGCATGATCGTTATCAAAAACGAAGGTTTGTTGATACTGCGGGTTCTGTGCTCCGCTCACCCGTTTGTTTCCGGGACAAAGATAACAAGTTGGATCATACTCCGGCAATTCGGATTTAGCATTGTCCACCGTCTCGCCCGTCCACGGCCGGTTCTGACGATGCGCGGCAATGATTACCCACTCTTCGCGCAGCGGATGCCATCTCTGTTCCCAAACCACGGATACCTCCATTTACATGGCAGAATGATGAATCGGCAGAATGATTAACCCAAAAAATCATTCTGCCATTTGATAATTCTGCCAGAAAACTTAAAAACCTATTTCACTTTCCATTCATGAATGCCGCCGGCCCAGCCCTCTTGCAATTTAACTTCCAAACGCAGCGAAGTCGTACGCACGGTTTCAAATACGACTTCGTTGAATTGATCCTTTTGAATGCCGTATGTGCCCGGCGTGTAAACCGGCCGCCAGTCTCCATTTTCCCAATAAAGAATGCGCCACGATTGCGGAACGCGGCATTCGCCCACGCCGGTGTCATCATACCAATACACTTCTACTGTCGAAACCTCTTCGGGCTTGTTGAAATCGTATTGAACCCATTCCGTTGTCCCCTTGTTCGGCCACCAGTGGAAATAGGGCGCTTCACGATCACCGGAACTTGCCGGCTGCAAAAGATCATTAACGGCTTGCGGATTTTTCCCGAACGAGGCTTGCACTTGACTAGTGGAGGCAAGCGTCGGCAGACCGACCGGCTGCACCGCGGCTTCATCACGAGCAAACCAAACCGTCATCTCACCCTTGCCGCGATGCGCCCAGGCGTAATATGGAATGGCCAGCAACTCCCGTTCTCGCTTTTCGAGCGCTTCGCTTTTGCCGGCGTAATATCCTGCAACTTTGCCGCGCAACACTTGAATACCGTTCAGCCGATCAGAAAAAAATTCCGTTGTCAGGCCGGCGTCATCTGCTAAGAACAAATTTCTAACATGCCCGCCCTCGTGATCCGGCCATTCAGCACAGAAGACCAGAGGGCCGCGCTCAAGCGCCACGCGCCCGACATCGGCTTTCACGCTGTCATGCGCAACTACCCGGCGAATGAGCATGGGAAGATCAAGCTCGATCACGTCATTCGCACGCCACGCGCGCTGAATTTGCGCAAAGCCGTTGTTCATCTTCAGAGGAACCGCTTCGCCATTCACTTTCACGCTAACCTTGGCCGCTTCATTGTTGAGATAGCGATAGAGATCGCTAGCCAGCGGCCGGCCTTGCGCCCACCCAGGAATGCGCAAATTGAGCGTCATTTGCATCGCTTCCGCTTCCGGATGCAACGTCAGTCGAATCGCGCCATTCCAGGGATATTCGGTTTCCTGCGCGACGCGCATTTTTTTATTGTTGATCACAAGCTGCGCTTCGTTCGAAGCATAAAGATTGACAAACAGTTCGTCGTTGCGAATCGCATAAACATAACCCGGTACGGAAGCGATGAAGCGCGTCACATTTCCCGGACAGCAAGCGCAGCCAAACCATTCCGCGCGCTCATGCTGGCCGACCGATTCGAGCGGATTGGGATAGAAGAAGCGCGTTCCTTCCAATGAAATTCCGGAAAGCAGCGCGTTGTACAAAGTTCTTTCCATGAGATCCAAATATTTCGCGTCACCGTGCAGCAGAAACTGGCGATGGTTCCAATAAACATTGGCAATCGAGGCGCAGGTTTCGTTATAGGCGCTCATGTTGGGCAACTCGTAGTTCCCGGCAAAGCCTTCGTTGGAACCCATCGCACCGATGCCGCCGGTGAGATACAATTTTTTTCCGGCGACGTTTTCCCACAAGCGATCAATGGCTTTGAGGTACGAAGCATTATTGGTTAAAGCGGCGACATCGGCCATGCCGGCATACATGTAGCCCGCGCGCACCGCATGTCCCACGGCTTCTTCCTGTTCGAGCACCGGCTTGTGATCCTGATTGTACTCGCCGCGGAGTTTTCGTCCGTCCAGCGCTTGGCCGCGCACATCGAGAAAAAATTTTGCCAACTTGAGATAGCGTTCCTCGCCGGTGACGCGATAGAGTTTCGCCAACCCCATTTCAATGACTTGATGGCCGGGCGGTTTTTGCAGCTTGCCGGGACCGAAAGTCTTGTCAATTAGATCTGCAAACTTCAACGCAACTTCCAACAAATTGCGCTTACCGGTGGCTTGATAATGCGCTACCGCCGCTTCAAAAAGATGGCCGGCGTTGTACAACTCGTGACTGCCGTCGAGTTTTTCCCACCGTTGCTCGCCGAACCAATTTTTGAGCCGCTCTGCCTTGTTCGTTCTTGCGGTATAGAGATAGCCGTCCTCTTCCTGCGCCGCGGCAACAATAGCGATAACGCTGTCGAGATAAGCCTCGAGTTCGGGATCCGGATCAACCATCAACGCATACGAAGCGCCTTCGAGAGTTTTGTACAAGTCGGTATCATCAAACGGATAAAGGCCTTTTTGCTCGCCTTTAATCATTCCCGCGGCAATGGCGAAATTATCCACGCGACCGGTTTCTTCACACTTTTGAAAAGCGTGCCGTATGGTGATCGCGCGGTTCGTTTCCATGCGCGGCCGCCAGAAATGATCTGTCATCTTCACATCAGTGAAAGCCACGGGGCGAAGAGGATAATCTTTTGAGCCGGAGGGGCCGCAACCAAATGCCGAGAGCAGCATTATTGCAATAGCAACGCCTGTTTTGAGCCCCTGCGCAGAATTGTATTCCATGTTTCGCTCCTTGCGCCAAAACTGAATCATTATGGCAGGATGATTGATCGACAGTATGATTATGGGCTTGAATTTGCTATGGTTTTAACCGTAATCACGTGGCGATTGCGGTTGATCCATTGTATGGCGTTCAACCTGGTCAGGCGAACAAATTTGCTTAGGTGTTCTTCGAAGCTTTCGACGCCCTTCGTTAATGCCGTCACTTGGTGCGCGGCACGTGAATTGAGCAATGGAATTTTCTGTTTTCCTATTCTCATTTCCTTTTGAATCACGTCGATTTCTCTAACCACTTGATCTTCCCCTCCGTGGAAATGATAAATCGCTTCCTGAAACAAGTTTGCTTCTAAGAATGCGCCCCAATCCAATAACAATTCAACCACCAACTTCTTCAGACGGGCGCTATCCTCATCCATTTCCACCCAATGCTTATCGTCAAACACAATCTCATAGCGATCTTTTGGAAACAGGGTTGTCGAAATAAAACGTTTCTCAACTAACGCCGGGCGAAAATTGATGAGCTTGCCATGTTGCAGCCCAAGTAGGAACAAATAATTCAAAGCTTGTTTGTCGTGCTCCGGATTCAGTTTGACAACGGTTTTCAACTCGTAAACAATTGCATCCTGCACGAGCAAATCAACGAAATACTCTTTGCAAAAGCCTTGATGAGAAACGAAGACCGGGACTTCCGTCTCGACATTTGCAAACCCGACTTCACGGCATCGCTTCGCCAGTTCGTTTCGATAGATCTCCTCGCGCCACAGTCTACCGAACTCATTTTGAATTGCAAAAGCAAGGCCCGTAACCTGATAATCGATTTCATGAAACTCCTGCTCGGTGATTCTCTGAATATTGTGCTTGACCTCGATCGGCATGAAAAACCTCCCCAAATTCTCGCAGTATTATTCTGTTCAGCCTTCCGGTATGGCAGAATGATGCCCGGCAGAATAATTTTGAAACGCATCATTCTGCCGGCCGATTATTCTGCCGGATTTTCTTACATGGCAAAATCATGTCCGGAAGAATAATCTTGACACACATCATTCTACCAGCCGATTATTCTGCCGGATTTTCTTACATGGCAAAATCATGCCCGGAAGAATAATCTTGATACACATCATTCTGCCAGCCAATCATTCTGCCTGGCTTTTCACCCCGTGAAATAAAGATAAGCCATCATGATCAGCGCCAGCACGATTCCCGAGGCAATCACATCACCTCTGCTCCAACTCGCGCGCGAAGCTGCGCGATCTTCGTGCGAAGTCGTCGCGTAGGTCAGGCCGTTGATTTTTGAATAAGCGGGTTCTTCCGTCATGTAGCTCACCACCAGCATGACGATCACGCACACCACGAAAATCAGCAAGCTATAGTACTGAAAGAAGATATTGTTGATAATCCAAAAAAACGAACCTTGAGTGTAGGCAAAATTCTCGACCAGCTTGACCGGCGTATCAATGGCCAGGCGGAAGAGTCCCAAGGCAAAACCGGTGACCAACGCAGCGAGACAGCCTTTGGCATTCAATCGTTTGTTGAAGACGCCGAGAAAAAAGACGACAAAAATGGGAGGCGCGAGATACGCCTGCACGCCTTGCAGATAATCATAAAGTCCCTTGCCGCCTCGAATCACCGGAATCCAGAGCAGGCCGATGAGAACCATCGCTGCCGTCGCCACGCGCCCCATCCACACCAATTGATGCTGCGTGGCTTGTGGCCGCAGCCGGGAATAAAAATCCATCGTGAACAGCGTGGAAGAGGCATTAAAAACGCCGGCCAGCGAGCTCATCAATGCCGCCAGCAGGCCTGCCACCACCAGCCCGCGAATGCCGATGGGCATGACATGCGCAACGAGCAGCGGAAAGGCCTGCTGCGCATTGTCCCGCAACAACTCGCCTTCGGCGCTGAACAAGTGCGCGCGCAACGCCGGAATTTTTCCGCTTTGCGCCAATGCGAAACAGATGAGGCCCGGGATGATAAAAATAAAAACCGGCAACAGTTTCAAGAACGCCGCGGTGATGGCGCCGCGCCGGGCTTCGGTTTCATTCGGCGCGCCCAACGCGCGTTGCACGATGTATTGATCCGTGGTCCAGTACCACAAGCCGATGATCGGCGCGCAGAACAACATGCCGAGCCAGGGATAATTGTCATTAAAATACCAGGCCATGCGGCCGGTTTCGCGCACCGGCGCCCAGGTACTTTCGATGCCGGCAGGTACCAGCGGTTTCCAAAGATTAAGCATCTCCGGTCCGACAATAGCGCGCAGCTCGCCCCATCCTCCCAAGGCTTTCAGGCCAAAGAACGTGACCAAGGCCGAGCCAATGATGAGAATCACTGTTTGCAAGGCTTCCGTGTATGCCACGGCGCGCATGCCGCCGAATATCGTATAAAGTCCGGTGAGCACGATCACCAAAATCGAACCGGCCCAGAAGCTATCAAGGCCGAGAAAATTAATATCCGGCAGCAACACGCTGAAGACGACGCCACCGGCAAAAATACCCACGGCGATTTTCGTCAAGACATACGCCACCAGCGAGATGACGGAAAGCACGGTGCGCGCGGTCGGGGAGAAACGCCGCTCTAAAAACTCCGGCATGGTGAAGACTTTGGAGCGCATGTAAAAAGGAATCATGACCCAGCCCAACACGAGCAAACACCACGCATGCAATTCGTAGTGCGCCATCACAACGCCGTCAGTGGCGCCTGTGCCGGCCAGGCCCACCAGATGCTCGGAGCCAATATTGGAGGCAAAGATGGAGGCGCCGATCACAAACCAGCCGAGATGGCGCCCGGCAAGAAAATAGTCGGTGGGATTGTCTTGTCTTTGCTTGATCACCCACCACGCCAATCCCAAAATCACGGCGAAATACGCCGCAATAACAACCCAATCCAGCGCATGTAGTGCCACGATTGCTCCTCCTCTCTCAGGTTCACAGCTCAAGTATTTTGATAAAACGCCTCGTTTTTTATCAGCAAGTCGATTGAAGAAAATTTCCAATGAATGAAAATAGCCAGCGATACCAGCCAAATGCTTGTTACCTTAAATACGAATCATCCTTAGCCTTGTCATCCAGGGAACTTGTGAAGTACTCGGCACTGTGTTTAATACTTCACAGAGTCCCTGCTGGATGACAGGGCGAGAATGGATAAATTTTTTCATAGCAACTGTTCGCTATGTGTGTAGCCGAGAAGTCTGCTTTCGCGCAAACCATGTACTCGAAAACAGATCATTCGCCTCATCAATTGTGCAAGACACGGGTGCAATTCCCAAGAGTTGATGCAGCAAATATGTCACCCTTCGGGTTTTACTCTGTTCTTGTTGGCTATCTTTCTATGGCGTTTTTTCTTCATAAAACCACGAAGCGGTGACATAATTTCGCGGCTCAATGAAAGGGCAATTTGGAAGCACCAACTTCTGGGAATTGCTCCCGCAAGACAGGGGGTAATCGGCCAGCTTAGCTCGCTTTGATCACACTCACCAAATACTGATTGATGATGTTTTCAAGTTTTTCCTGCTGGCCCGAACGGATTTCCGGTTCGCCGCTTTGCAGCGCATGCTTTTCAAGCTCTGCCAATGAGGCTTGCCGCTTTTCGATTTTTGCGCCGATGCCGGAATCATAGCCCGCATATCTTTTGCTGATATGATTTTGCAAAACTCCGTCTGCCTGCATGCGATACGCAACTCTCAGCGCCAGCGCAAAAGCATCCATGCCGCCGATATGCGCATGAAACAAATCGGAGAGATCGGTGCTGGTGCGCCGGACTTTCGCATCGAAGTTCAATCCGCCGGGCGCCAAGCCGCCTTGCTGGAGAATGACCAGCATCGCAGAGATCGTTTCGTAAATGTCCGTGGGAAATTGATCGGTATCCCAGCCCAACAACAAATCGCCGCGATTGGCATCCACGCTGCCGAGCAGGCCGTGCGCGGAAGCCAGCGCCAATTCATGCTGAAAACTGTGGCCTGCAAGCGTGGCGTGATTGGCTTCGATATTTAATTTGAACTTGTCGGCCAGATCATAGGTTTTCAAAAATCCGATCACCGTTGCTACGTCGAAATCATACTGATGTTTGGTCGGCTCTTTCGGCTTCGGCTCGATGAGCATTTGCCCGGTGAAGCCGATCTCTTTGGCATAGTCAACCGCCAGGTGCAGAAACGCGGCGAAATGTTCCTGCTCGCGCTTCATGTCGGTGTTGAGCAAGGTTTCATAGCCTTCACGACCGCCCCAAAAAACATAATTCTCACCGCCCAGCATGTGGGTCATCTCGATCATCTTTTTCACTTGCGCTGCGGCATATGCAAACACGTTCGGATCAGGATTGGTGGCAGCGCCGCACATGTACCGCGGATGCGAAAACAGATTGGCGGTGCCCCACAGCAATTTGACGCCAGTGTCTTTCTGCATTTGCAGCGCCTGCTCGCACATTTTTTCCAAATTCGCGTGACTCTCTGACAGCGATTTGCCCTCGGGCGCGAGATCACGATCATGAAAACAATAATACGGCGCGCCGATTTTGGTGATGAATTCAAATGCCGCTTGCAACTTTTGTTCGGCAGCCGCCATCGCCGAAGAAGCTTGCAGCCAGGGCCGGCGCAGCGTGGGCTGGCCAAAGGGATCGAGTCCCTCACCACAGAAGGAATGCCAATAGGCGATCGAAAAACGCAAATGCTCGGCCATGGTGCGCTGGCCGACTTTTTCCGCCGGGTTATACTGTTTGAAAGATAAAGCATTCTTCGAATCCGGGCCTTCATAGCGGATCGGGGCAATATCAGCAAAATAGGTGTTCATAGCGGCCTCTCATTGGATTGAAAACGTTGATGGTTGATCAAGCGAAAATTTCGAACGCAGATTTGCGCGGATCTGCGCAGATGTTTGCAAAGTCCCGGAGGGACGAAACGAACATAGCCCCGCGATTGATCGCGGGGACAAGATTAACGGCAATTTATCAAAGTCCCGCAGGGACGGATGAACGATATTGTCGAAATTAAATCACAAGGAACATTTTCAATCGTCCCTGGCGGGACTCTCATTGCCTGCCCTTGCAAACCACGCCATGAACGGCGTGGCTACCATCATATCGTCCATTCGGGGCATTTGCCCTCCAAACCTTGAACGCCGGGTTCACTGAAACAACGGACGAAGTTGCTGATCAAGGTTCAAATATCGCGCATAGATTTCGTTATAAGCATTCACATTCTGCGCCTGCGGCGCGGCCGATGTAGATGAATCCAACGAAACAAATTCATCTGTAATCGCTTTCAAATTGAGTTTTTCGCCCTGCGCATGTGAATAGCACCACAACGCCTGCAACGCGGCGCCGAGCGCGCCGGCTTCTTGCGTGACCGGACAAACCACCGGACATCCAAAAACATCCGCTACCATTTGCCGCCAAACCTTGCTCTTGGCGCCGCCGCCCACCAAACGAATCTCTCCGGGCGTAATGCCGTTGCGTGCCAACACGTCAAGGCCATAGCGCAAACCGAAGGTCGCGCCTTCCATGGCAGCGCGGCACACGTTCGCGCGCGTATAGTTCGTGCTGCTCATGCCAAAAAGCGTGGCGCGGCCATGCGGCAGCGGCGGCGTGCGTTCGCCGTTGAAATACGGCAAAAGCAACAATCCCTCGGCGCCCACCGCAGCCTGCGCAATTTCCTTGTTTAATGTTGCAATATCGAGATTGAACAACTCGCGCGTCAGCTCGGTGGCAACCGTGACATTCATGGTGCAAACCAATGGCAGCCAATGGCCATCGCTGGAGCAAAACGCGGCAAGCTCGCCTTGCGGATCGACCACCGGCATTTCAGCAAAAGAATAAATCGTTCCGGACGTTCCCAGCGAGGCGGTCACGACACCAGCGGAAACATTGCCCGTGCCGATGGCAGCCATCATGTTATCACCGCCGCCGGAAGAAACCAATACCGATTCATCGAAACCGAATTGCTGCGCAATGTCTGCACGAATTTTCCCCACCGGCGCTTCAGCAGACACCAACTCCGGCAGGCATTCTTCCAACTTGCCGCTAGGGTCAATTGCGCGCAGAACTTCTTTTGACCATTTGCGCTGGCGCACATCATAATAAGCAGTTCCCGAAGCATCGCCATGTTCGGTTTTTCGTTCGCCGGTGAGCCAAAAATTAATGTAATCATGCGGCAGAAGCAGCGTCGCCAATCTCTCATAATTCGCCGGCTCATGCTGCTTGAGCCATTCAACTTTTGATGCGGTGAATCCCACAGCAATGGAATTGCCGATCAAATCAACGACTTTGGCCTCGCCGCCCAGGCGTTGCGTCATGGCCTCAGCTTCAGCTGCCGTCGCCGTGTCGCACCACAATTTGGCGGGACGAATAACTTCGCCCTTTTTGTCGAGCGGCACAAAGCCGTGCTGCTGGCCGGAAACGCCAATCGCCCGAATGTTTTTGGGATTGAGTTTCGCGCTTTGCAAAGCCGATTTGATGGCGGTTGCAATGGCAGCTATCCACCAGCGCGGTTCCTGCTCGCGCTTGCCGAGATTGTCTTCGATCAACTCATGCGTCGCGTAGGCTTCCGCGACAATCGCGCGCGCGTCGCGATCAACGATTAAGACTTTTGAGCCTTGCGTACCGCAGTCAATTCCGAGGAAGAGATCGCTCATCGTTGCTCCCATATGGTTCTATATTGAATTCTCAAACTGGCTTGCGCCGTCAATACTGCAAAAGCCTAACCGCGAGGTTCATTGATAAAAACTTCGAAAACCACTTTTGGGACTGGCCCGAAACCGCGAAGACGCCAAGCCCGCAAAGAAAGATACCTTGTATTGAGTAACCTCTGGCAACTTGGTGTATTCAACGGCTCCCATCAAAACCGGGCCACCAAAAGCTTATTCGGACTTTGCGTTCTTCGCGCCTTCGCGGTGAAAAGAATTCGCAAAGAGGTCCCGACGGAAAGGCAATAGCCGAAACAAAATCCCGGCCCACGCACCGTGCCTATATTTGAACTTTTTTAAAATCATTTAACCGATTCAAAAAGAGGACCAAATTATCGTCACCGATACCTGCAGCTTGAAGCGATTGATCGATACTGGAATTGGTTGCTAAGATGGCAAAATTAGAAACACGGGACAAGAAAAAAAACACGCGGCGAGGTGCACAACTATTTTTGCAGAACAGGCGCCGCGATGCGAGTCTGCGCCCACGCAGCAGGTTTTCCAAACAAAGCCGGCCGGACAAATGGAGTGCGCGGCTTGGCCGTCATACCCGCGCGGCTGCCATCACCTGCCCGAGCGCAATACCGCCGTCATTCGGCGGCACGCGTTGATGCCAATACGGTTTGAAGCCCGCCTCCTTCAGTCGCCTAACGGCGCGTTCAGCAAGATATTTGTTTTGGAAGCAACCGCCTGACAGCACAATCTTCTGTTCCCGAATCGCACGCGCAACAGCAATCATAATCTCCACCAGCGTATTGTGAAACTTTGCGGCAATCAATCCCACCTCCTGCCCACATTTCACGTCTTCCACAATCCCTAAAATCATCGGCTGCCAATCGATGACGATTGCGGATTGGGGATCGGGGATTGCGGGTTGCGGATTGCGGAGCGCGGAGCGGGAATCTGAGGTCGAAGCCGGTACATTCATTGTCTCAGATTCATCATTCCGCATTCCAAAATCCGCATTCCGCATTCCGAGATCATCAATCCGCATTCCGAAATCCGCATTCCGAAATCCGAGATCATCTATCGAAAATGAATAAATCTCATCCGTGCAAGCTTCGCCAATAGCAAACTCTAATTCCATCGCGGCCTGGCCTTCGAAGGCTGTGTGTTGCCGCAAACCAACAAGCGCGGCAACGGCGTCAAACAATCGACCTGCACTCGTGGTAACCGGAGTATTCAGATCTTTTTCCAACATCTGCTGCAGCAGGCGCAATTCACTTCGAGAAAAACTTTCGAGCGGAATTAAATCGTCTCTCTCAAACACGGCGGTTCCGAAGATTTCATATAAAACACCCAGCGCCGCGCGCCGCGGCTGCTTGATCGCCGCCTCGCCGCCGGGCAATTTGAACGAACGAAAATGAGCGACACGCTCAAACGATTTATTTTTCACATGCAGAAACTCGCTGCCCCAAATCGTGCCGTCAAGGCCAAAGCCGGCTCCATCCCACGACACACCGAGCGCCGGGGGTTGTAGTTCGTTTTCCGCCATGCATGCCGCAACATGGGCATAATGATGCTGCACGGCGATAACAGGAATCTTTAACGCATGCGCGTGTTGCGTTGAAAGATAATCCGGGTGCAGATCGCAGACAACGGCTTCCGGCGTGCACTCATACAAACGTTGAAAATCTGCAATCACCTTTTGAAAAGCCTTATGCGCTTCTTTTGTCTCCAGATCGCCAATGTGCTGGCTGAGAAAAACGTTATTTGCAACGCTCACGGCAATGGTATTTTTGAGATGCGCACCGACGGCCAAAATTTTGGGAAGCGTTTCATGCAAATGAATCGGCAGCGGCGCATAGCCGCGGCTACGCCGCAAAATCAACTCGCGTCCGAGCATAACGCGCGCGACGGAATCATCAACATGCCGGACGATAGGCCGATCATGCACGAGAAACGCATCGGCAATAGCGCCAAGTCGCGCCAAGGCCTCGTGCTCGTCGATGCAAATGGGTTCGTCGCTCAAGTTGCCGCTGGTGGCGACCACAGGAAAGCCCAACTCGCGCAATAGCAGATGATGCAACGGTGAGTAGGGCAGCATCACGCCGAGATGGGGATTATTGGGCGCGATTGCAGATGTCAGATTGCGGATTGCCGGCTTACGCGCGAGCAGAACAATAGGTGATTCGGGAGATTGCAGCAAGCGTTCCTCGAGCGCGGAAACGTGGCACTCTGCCTTGATAGTGGTGAGCGAGGGATACATCACCGCAAAAGGCTTTTCCTCGCGTTGTTTGCGCGCACGCAAGTGCATAACCGCATCATGATTGCGCGCATCGACCATCAACAGAAAGCCGCCAATACCTTTGAGCGCCAAAATTTTTCCTTCGCGCACGACGTGGGCAGATTGCTGCAACGCATCATGATTCTTTGTGAGAACTTTTCCATTCGTCTCCCACAATTCGAGATGCGGGCCGCAACTCGGGCACGCATTGGGCTGTGCATGAAAGCGGCGGTCATGAGGATCGTCATACTCTTCCCGGCACGCGGGGCACATCGCAAATTTTTTCATCGCAGTATTGGGGCGATCATACGGCAATGCTTCGATGATCGTAAATCGCGGGCCGCAATTGGTGCAGTTGGTGAAGGGGTAAAGATAACGCCGGTTGCGGGGATCAAAGATTTCGCGCAAACAATCCGAGCAGGTGGCAATGTCCGGCATAATCACGGCGGTCTTTTTTCCGGATTCTTCACTTTGGCGAATTTCGAAGTGTGCATAGCCGCGCGGATCAAGAAAGGAAAACTCCAAACTATGCACAACGGCGGCGGGCGGTTTTTCTTTTTCGAGTCGCAGCAGAAATTCTTCAAGTGTCGCCCGCATGCCTTCCGCTTCGATGAACAAGCCCTGCGCGGAATTCAACACCCAGCCGGCGAGATTCATCTCCGTTGCCAGGCGATAAACAAAAGGGCGGAATCCCACGCCTTGCACCGCGCCCCGCAGAATTATTTTTATACGCGCACCAGTCATGATTACAAGAAATTCACCGAACCGCGTGTGATGCTCAACTTCAGACAAACTCTCGACTATTGCGTGAAGAGTCCTTCTACAAAGCCGATGCGATAGGCGAGAAACAAGCCAAAAATCAAACTCAACACGCCGGAAGCCGTGGCAAGATGGCGATTGGCGCTGGCAAAGCGTCTTGCAGAATAGGCAAACGGCAGGGCCATGGCCACCGTGATCAACATCATTCCAGCGATCGTGCCGAGGCCAAAAACCAAAAGATAGGCCAGTGCGGTCAAAGGCTCCCGAATCGTAGTCAACACCAGCAGCGCCAACGCGGCTGAGCCGGCGAGGCCGTGAACAATGCCGATGATAATGGGTCGAAGAATTTGGTAAAACCCAATTCTGCCGAACACGCGATCAAGCCAGGCTTGCGGGGTGGCGTTCTCGTCATGGCCATGATTCTCGGGCGCGTGCCGGTGAGGATGACTATGAACATAATCGCCG
>SZPB01000050.1 GCA_030263535.1 Cytophagia bacterium CHB2 | reverse complement strand
TAAATAACTTACTCATTTGGGGAACCGCCAATAAACGCGAATATCCGCTAATTTTAAAATTCGCGTTTATTGGCGTGCATTCGCGGTTTGAGATTTGGGAAGTTATTTAATCGACAATCCTAAGGAAAGACAAAAGATTGAACAGAAATTTCGTATTCCATCAACAAAGTTGCGAAAAGGTAAAATGAAATGAACTGCTTAGATGAAACACATGACTGTGCAAATTTAGGCGACGCAAGAATCAAGTTTAGCTTCGCTGAATACAAGAGGGTGTAGATCAAGGCAATCAACGGCGCCAACATTGGTACGGATTTGACAAGCCGGGCATGAATTTCAGCTCGATGTAACTTCAAAACCTGGCTTATAAACAAACTTTTTGTGCTTCATGCGACGGTTAGCCGTAGTGTTAAATCCCAGCTTCTTCGATCACTCCGATTTGAATTCCTCTCTCCCGCGCACTTCTTCACTCATCGTATCATAAACGGCCCGCGGCAGCCTTTTTGAATCTCGAGCCCATCGACCCCGTTGGAGGAGAAGAGAGCGGTAAAAATCGCGCGGAAACAATGCGAGGGCATTTTTTCCCGTAAGCTCGGCTTGTTCAATATAGCGTTTCAAAATATAAAACAGAGCGCAGCCATTCAACTTCTCACGCAAGTGCTCGAACTGTCCACCTTTCTTGATGTGCCGAAACGACCGGCCACTAGTGATCTGGGCTGCCTCGACCCAATTTCTCAACGCGCGCACAGAAATGTTAACTCGTGACGGCCGTAATCCATGTCCAGAACATGGCCGCATTTGGTTTGATCGGTGTTAATTGGCACAAAGGAATGTTGTACTTCAGCTAGAAATCAACCTCCCAACACCTTCAACTCCTTCCCCTTCGCCACTGCCTGCGTTCGGCTGTGGGCATCCAGCTTGGTGTAGATGTTGTTGATATGCCGTCTCACCTTGCTGGTGGCCACAAAAAGCTTGCGAACAATTTCGGCGTTGTATAAGCCGTTGGCAATAAGTTTCAGAACTTCCCATTCGCGTTAGTTGAGCGAATCGACCAGATACAAGCCAGCAATCCCATTGACGCCTTATAGGTTTGAACCGCCGCCGGCGCGGCTCGCGGTCAGGCGGCGCGCACGAAGTAGCGCCGCAGGAGCAGTATCGTGAGCAACACAGCGATCAGGAACGGCAGCGTGATAAGGTTCAGGATTTCCCAATTCGCGCGGTGGATAACCGCGCCTGCGGAGAGTGACATCAGGGCCTGTGTGCCAAAGATCACGAGATCATTCACGGCCTGGGCTTTGAACCGTTCCTCCGGCCGGTAATTCGCCGTGAGCATGACCGTAGCGCCCAAGAATTGGAAATTCCAGCCCACGCCCAGCAGCACCAATGCCATCCAATAAATCCATGACTGGTGCCCGGAGAGCGCGAACAACACACACGCAACGGTGGCGCACAAGCCCATCACCATCACGCGCGCGGCGCCCCATCGCGCAATGAGAGCGCCGGTAAACAGCGCGGGCAAATACATCGCGACCACATGGCTTTGAATCACGCCCGCGGTGGTGTCCAGCGAATGCCCGTCAATGACGTGCATGCTGATCGGCGTGGCCGTCATGATGAAGCTCATCACGCCGTAGGCCACCATGCCGCCCAGCACGGCAATGAGATAACCGGGTTGGGTGATGACTTCGCGCAGCGGGCGGCCGCGGCCGGTCGCGATTTCACTTTGGACGCGCGGCTCGCGCAGAAAAAAGAGCAGGCCGGCCACGATGAGGTAAAGAACAGCGAGACAGGCAAAAGAGCCGGCGTAGTCGCCATGAGCCAGCACGTTTTTGGTGCGTTTGGCAAGCTCGGGCCCGAGGAAGCCCGCCGCGATGCCGCCGAGCAGAACGAATGATATCGCTTTGCTGACGTGTTGCACGTCAACACTCTCCGCCGCCGCAAAACGATATTGTTGAATGAAGGCAAGATTAGCGCCGATTAACAGGATAGCGCCGCAAAAGAGAGAAAAACTCTTGACGCCAATGGCATGCGCCGCGGCCAGCGCGGCAATCGCGGCCAGCAAAGAGGCGGCAATGAAGCCCCACCGGCGGCCGATCTTCTTCATGACCAGAGCGGCTGGAACAGTTGAGAGTGCAACGCCGACGACCATGGCGGCAATGGGCAAAGTCGCCCAGGCCGGCGAGGGCGCCAGCGTTGTGCCCGTAACGCCGCCGGCAAAAATGATGAGAGGCGCAGCGCAAAATCCCAGGGATTGGCTGAGAGTCAAGATCAGAAGGTTGCGATAGTTCATTGCGGGTTTATGTCTTGTGATGGTCCAAACGGCTGTTTGCAGCCCGGCAACAGTTTATGCGAGGGCTAAAATAAAACGTTCAGATTGCGGCTGCAACTATTGCAAAGGATAGTTTTTGCGGCGTTGAGGGCGCTTTCTCAAAGCGTTGCGGAGAATCGCGCAGAATTTATTCCGTCGTCTGTTTCATCTCCGCCGTTTCCTTGAGCAAACCCCGGGCTTCCGAGAATCCCCGCAACGAAACTTTCAACACGATATAAGCAAAACCGGCGATGCCGAAAATCAACACCGCCATCCAAATCAGTTTCCACATGTCCATCTTGTGCCTTTCGGTTGATTAGAATTATTCCAAAAAATCCCAACTGATAAAAACAGCGCAACGGATGAAAGGCTTTTATCAGTTGGGTTATTTCTATTCGCTGGAGAAATTTTTACATCAAGCACTCCGCAAGAGTTTCAGCTTGTCTGAAGACTGGCGTAGGCTCCAGCCTTAGAATTTCCGCAATCATCAATCCGCAATCGCGATGTTACACCCGTTTTTGAGCTCTGGAACGGCCAAACGGCAACAGCGAACCCAACCCGATTCCCACAAATCCCAATGCAAAACTCAACACGCCGCGCATGTTGGGCGACAATATATTGCTGACGAATCCGGCAGACTCTCCGGCTTGCGGTGAGATCGTCATATCTTCGATCACATACGCGACGGGAAGGATTGCGCCGAAAATAAAGGCCAGATAAGCGCCGGGCGTGTTCGCGCGTTTCCAGTACAATCCCGCCACCAGAACCGCGAGGCCGCCAGCATAATAAATGGTAGTCACATCCAGCAGGTAGCGAAAAGCCGTATCTTTAAGCTCATGCCAAATGCCGAAAAACAACATCAGCGCGCCGATGAGGCAAACGAACAATCGCGCCAGAAAAATCCGGCTTTTGTCCGAAATGCCGTTTCTCCGCCAGGGGCCAACAATGTCTTGCACAATGACGCTGCTCCAGGCCAGCATGTAACTGGAATCGGTTGACATCGACGCGGCAAACATGCCGGCGAGAAAAAATCCCAGCATGCCGACGGGAAGAATCTCAGAGAGAAATTTCGGCATGCCAGCCGTGGCCTCGGCCTGTGCGCCCAAATAAATCGCCGCGCCAATGCCCCAAACAATCGGCAAAAAAGCGCGGCCCAGAAACATCAAGCTAGTTGCCTTGAAAATGGCCTTGTTCAACTCCGGCTTTTGCGCCGCCAGCACGCGCTGCGCCACTGGCTGCCAGAGGATGCAACCGGAAATCGCAAACACCGACCAATAGGCAATGAACGACCAGCCGTACTCCGGATGGGAGATCGGGCTGAATGCCTCTCGACCATAAAGGCGTTCGGCCTGATCGAACATCCCGAGAAAGCCATGTTGATCGAAAACGAAAAAAGTGGTGATTACCATGCCGGCGGCCAGCAGCAGAAACTGAATGAAGTCTGTCACCACCACCGAAACCATGCCTCCCAAAACCGTGTAAACGACGACCACGGCCACCAACAGCGTCATGGTCAAATGGATATACGTCTCCGGAATATTGAGAAATTGCACCATAAAAACCGTGCTCAACTTCAAGAAGACGCCCAGGCTCAACACGCCGGCAACGACCAGCAACAGCGCGCCCAAAACCCTCACCCCCCGGCTGTAACGCAATTCAAAATATTCGGTAATAGTCATGATTTCGAGCCGGCGCACGCGTTCCACCACGAAACCGGTGCTGCCGACCAGCAGATAGGCTGCCGACCAAATCACGCCGATGATAAAGGCTGCAAAGCCGAAACGAAACCCCTGCTCGGCGAAATACATCACCGTCACCAACCCCAGCTCGGTTGCCACCAGCGAGGCGACGCCGAGATGAAAACGAATCTGCCGCCCGGCAACCAGAAAATCCGCGGCACTCTTGATGCGTTTGGTCGCCGCGACCCCCACGATGAGTGCAATCACAACATAGGCCACTGCAATAAACCAATCCCAGGAGGTGAGTCTCATTTGTTTTCTCGCAATCAAAAAGTTGTTTTGGGATAATGCCGCCCAGCAGGCTCAGAAAGCCTCACGCAAAGCCGTAAAGCATTCGCACAGTTTTTGGGGTGATAGCTTTGCGGCGTGGGTACTCTTATTGCTTTATACCGGAACTGCCTATGCTTCAACCGTCGCCCAGACGTTGGCAGAAGGCTCGCCTTCGCGATAAAGCACCGGGAAGTACGGCCCGGCATAGAAGTCGCCAGGGCGCGGTTGGCGCAAAGTATTGCTGGAATGATCTTCCGATGACGTGCCGGCGCGGTAGCGTGCGCCGTCGGGAATCAAGTGAATGGCGATGGAAATGCGCGGCCGCGTGCTGAGATTGGCGCGGCTGCCGTGAATGGTGAGATTATGATGAAAGCTTACGCAACCGGCGCGCAGCACGGCCGGCATGGTGCGGAAAGTGTGCCCGGTTTTTTCTTCAATGCGTTTGATCTGCGCTTCGATGTCTTGCTGATAGAAATGATCCTCGCCGAGCAATCCCCATTTGTGGCTGCCGGGAACAAACTCCATGCAGCCGTTTTCTTCATCGACATCTTCAAGCGCGACCCAGGCGGTTATCGCGGCGTTGCTGTCGAGGCATTGCCAGTAACCTTGATCCTGATGCCAGCCGATGTTGCCGGCCACGCCGCTTTGCGGCGGTTTGTAGAGCAGTTGATCATGCCAGAGACGAATGCCTTTCACGCCGGCGAGACGGGCGGCAATCTGCCCGATTCTCGCATCGAGCACAAGACGGGCGATGGTCGCGTCCGTCCAATAAGCATTATTGACTTGCACGAGCCTGGAAATGTCGCCCGGCTGCGGATCGCGGCTCAACGGCGGCCTTTGGGTTTCATATTCACCGGCGACGACTTTACGATGATGCTCGCGAAATTCCTTTAGTTCTTCGGCGGAAAAAATTTGGGGACTGAGCCAGTAACCTTGCTCTTTGTAAAAGGCAATGTCTTGAGAGGTGGGAAGATTGAAAGCGTGCATAGGCTCTCCTTGAGGCATGTGATTAAATGCGGAGGTCGGACGATATTTAAATGCGCTGTTGGGATGCAAGGCGTGGCGAGAAGTGGCGCAACTTGCAGCGAAGCGGTGTTGCCGGAGCTGTGGCTCATGCTTCCTTTCTTTGGAGGTAAACTTCCAGGCAGTTCTGCCGTAAAACGGCAAATCGTGGCGCGAATATAACATGCAAAAATGCCAAGCACAATTATTTTAGCCCGGGGACGCAACGGCAAAAAGGCCGGGATGAAAGCCTTGACATTTTAAAGTTCACGATGCAAATTGTGCTGCACTCTTTAATTTCCTCAATCATTGCTGAATGCTTCCGCACAGATGGCATGACCACGAAGGGAGAGCCGAACCCTTGCAGGATGATCGGGCTTTGTGGCAACGCATGCTAGCCGGAGATGATCAAGCGTTGGCTGCGCTCTTCCGCCTTCATTATCCCAGGCTCTACGACTACGGCCTCAAGCTGACACAGCAAGCCGAGCTGGTGAAAGACGGCATGCAGGAAGTGTTTGCCTACCTGTGGGAAAAACGGGCAACGCTTGCAGCGGTCGATTCGGTGCGCGCATATTTGCTGGTCGCGTTGCGCCGCCATCTGCTCAAATCTCTGGCGCAGCAACAACGGCGGCAGGAATCCGATCAGCAACACCTGCTGGAGGAGATGGCCGAAAGTTTTTCTCCGGAAGAGTTTCTCATTATGCAGGAAAAGGAAGAAGCGGAGAAGCAGGCGCTGAATCAGGCGCTGCAAGAAATTCCGCCGCGCATGCGCGAAGCCCTCTATCTCAAAACCAATGCCGGTTTGGCCTATCGCGAAATCGCCGGCATCATGAACGTCTCTCCGCAGGTGGCGCGCAATTATGTTTCGGAAGCGTTCCATCGTTTGCGCGCCCTGCTCTTGCCTCGCCCGTAATTTTCCTCCTTAAAAAAATCAGAAAAACACCGTTACATTTTTGTCTTTTGCTTCTCTCTAGAGATGAATGTGAATATTTATGTCGCGCTCGGCTGAAAAATCATGATTTCCCAGGAAGAATAGAAGATGGCTGAATTCATTCGAGAAGTTGAGTCATTGTTGTCAGACGAATCGTTCCAGCGCTGGCTTTTCGGAAACGCCGGCAGCGCGGAAAAAGATCGATGGAACGCGTGGTTAAGCGGAAACCCTGAACGCCAGATAATATATGAGCAGGCTCTCGCATTATGGAAAATGGCGAACTTTCGTTCAGCGGCGCTGCCGGAGGTTGAACAGGAATGGCAGAAGCTTCGCATTCGCTTGCATTTGCCGGCGGCTAAAACCGCTTCGATCCGTCCTTTGACTGCGCGCCGGGCAGCCCTCCACAAAAGACATGACCGGCTTTTGGTATGGGCGCGTTTCGGCGCAATGGCGATCGCGGCCTCGCTGCTGCTGCTCTGGCTGTGGCGTGCCCTGCCGATTCAAACCTCTCCCGAAGAATTGGCCGAGCAAATTGTCGCAACCGATTTTGGCCAGCGCGCCCGAATCAATCTGCCAGACAGCACGATCATCATTTTGAATGCGCATTCGCGTTTGCGTTATCCCGCCGCATGGAGTCTGGCGACGGCGAGGAAATTCGAGTTGCAAGGCGAAGCTTATTTTGATGTCGCCTCGCGCCCGGAAGGGCCGCAACATGATTTTATCGTGCACACGGATGACGGCGACATTCAAGTCGTGGGAACGCGCTTCGTCGTGCATGAGCGCGGCCGGGGTACACGCGTTGTGGTGGAAGAAGGCGGCGTGCAGGTTTCCGTGGCCGATTCCACGGCTGCCGAAGAAACTCCGGCTGCCAAAATTCTTCTGAATCCGAAGCAGATGCTCCAGTTTCAAAAGGGCGACAGTGTCTTGCAGCCGCATGTTGTCAACCTCGGTCTTTACACCACCTGGTGGCGTGATGAACTCGTTCTGGAAGATACGCCGTTTGAGCACATTATTCGCCGCCTGGAAGAAACATATGGCGTGAAGGTGGAGGTTAAAGACAAACGCTTGCTGCAGCGCACGCTCTCCGGCTCCATGGAAAATCGCAATCTCGACGTGATCACGAAGGCGCTGGCTCAAGCGCTTCGCACCAGCGTAGCGCGCCAGGGACAAGTGGTCATCTTTGGCATTTAGAAAAATTAAGGTCTCAGAATTAAACAACTTCCCATATCTCAAACCGCGAATGAACGCTAATAACCGCGAATTAGAAAATTATTAGCGTGCATTCGCGTTCATTAGCGGTTGCAGGAAATGAGTATGTTGTTTAAATGGCATTTCTGAGGAGTCCATCATTTAAAGGAGAAACGGAAACTAACCCCAGTCTCAAACTCAAGGAGGGTTTCTTATGCGATTGCTAAGGTCTCTCACGCTGTTCGGTGCGCTGTGGTTGTTTACTGTGCCTGCCCAAAGCCAAACATTGGCCTCAAAAGCCGGCGGCTTCCAGCCTTCCTCACCGGCCATGGAGAAAATGGTTCCTCTCAAAGCGGCTCTCACTGCGGTTGAAAGCGCTTACAAGATTCACATCTTGTATGAAGATGCCGTTGTCGAGGGGCGGCACGGCGTTCCGCTGACAAAAGCTTCAAATGATCTTGCCGGGGATCTGCGCCATGTCATCGGCGACAACTCGCTCACCTATGCCCAGGTTGGCGCCAGCACCTTCGTCATCACGCCGCGCGAATCCGCACCGGCACCAGCTCCACCGGCAGGCGGAATCATCAAAGGTCGGGTCACCGATAGCAAGGGAGAAGCACTGGCCTTCGCCAATGTCATACTTGACGGCACCAGCATTGGGGACGCTGCAGATCAGAATGGCAGGTATGAGATTGCCAATGTTCCACCCGGCACTTACACCGTGAGGGCCCGCCTGATTGGATACAAAACCGTGACAACACAAGTCACTGTAAGCGAGGATCAAACGGTCACGCAGGATTTCACGCTCAACACTGATATCCTGAACATGGATGCCATCGTGGTCACGGGTACGCCCGGTGGCTCGGGAATGAGCAAGCGCGAGGCCAGCTTTGCCATCACGACGATGCAGGAGGCGGAAATCCGGCAGTTTTCGCCCAGCAGCACGGCGAATTTGATGGAATTGATTCCCGGCGTCTGGTCAGAAAGCTCGGGCGGCGTTGCCGGAGCGAACATTGACGTGCGCGGACTTCCGGGCGGTGGCGATGCGCCCTTCGTAACGATGTCTATCAACGGCGCCCCGCTCTACGGCACGGAAACGCTTTCGTTCTTCGAGCAGAGCACGATATTCCGCATCGACGAAACCGTTGCATGGTCCGAGGCGCTGCGCGGCGGTCCCAACTCCGTCTTTTCGAACGGCGAACCGGGGGTGACCATGAATTTTACTTTGAAGCGAGGCAGTGATGAAACCAGATCGCGGGTGAAGTATTCGACTTCCGATTATGATCTGCAGCGGGTCGACGCGGTGATCAGCGGGCAAGTGACCACCGGCCTCTACTACATGGCTGGCGGCTATGCCCAGACCTCACCGGGCATCCGCAACGCGCAATTCAACGCAGAGAAAGGGCAGCAGTACACGCTACAGCTCACCAAACTTTTCGATCGCGGCGTAATCAACGCTTTCAGCCGGATCACCAACGACTACGGCCAGTGGATCCTGCCGATGGCGCTCAATACCGGCAATGATCTTGGCGACTTCGCGCAACTGGGCAACGCGACGCGCTTTCGCGAATTGCAAATAAACAAACAGGGTGATACCAAGATCTTCGATTTCTCCAAAGGCCGCGGCTGGGACGGCAGCATCAGCGGAGTGAATGCGGATTTTGATTTGGGTGCCGGCTGGACCGTCCGCGACAATCTCTCCTACACCAAGGGCGCAGCCAACACTTATGGATTCGTGCCGAACGGCGGCGCGATTCGTGTGTCCGCTCTCGGGCGAACAAGCCCTGTCACAACGATGAGCGGACGGCAGCTTGGCGGTTCGGATTGGATTCAGAACTATGGTCATTGGGTCGTGTTGAAGGACATTGAATCTTTCACCAACGACATCAGTCTTGCAAGAAGCTGGCAGCAACATAACCTCACGATAGGTTCTTATCAGGCGTCGTGGTCGGCGGATGATTTCTGGACGCTAGGCAACCATGTGCCGGTTCATAATGTTGCCAATGGGGATTATGTTGCGGACGTAACCGCCCAAGACGTGGCGGACGCTGGCGGCGGCGGCCCATGGGGTTACGGCATTCAATCTGGCGGCGATGCAAGAGTGATTGCCGGTTACGCCGCTGAATCATGGCAGGCGACGCCTGACCTTCGCGTCGATTTGGCCGCCCGCCTTGAACGGATAGAGCTCGAGTATGCTCTGGATTCCGGCCCCGGCTACCCGGACGGTACCCGCGATATGGCTGTATCGTTCAACGACAATCAATGGGCGTTTACCGGCGCCGTGAACTATGACCTTACGGAAAGCCTGGGCGTCTTCGGGCGCGTCTCGGATGGATTTGTATTCCCTCACTTCGATGACATCCGTGACGGCAATCGCAACACCAATAACATCAGGCAATATGAAGGCGGTTTGAAATATGCGCCCCAAGAGCTCTTCAGCCTGTTCGCCACCGGATACTACACCAAGTTCGACGCATTTGAAAGTCTCGTCGGCGGTGCTTTCGATCCCCGCAAGTTCAAGACCAAATCCTACGGTGTCGAGCTTGATGGTGCACTCCTTGCCAGCGGTCTGACGGTGAGAGGCATTGCCACCATCCAAAAAACCGAAATCACTGAGTCCGATGATCCGACGATCGTTGGAAATTCGATTCTACGCCAGCCCAACTGGCAGTTCCGGTTGGCGCCGAGCTATGATGTTCGCGGCACAAATTTCAACGTGAACGTCTACGGCGCACTGCGCTTCGTCGGCAAACGCTTCTCAGGCAATGACAACCTGGTCGAATTGGATAGCTTTCAGAAGATCGACGTTGGAGTCACGGTTTCGACAAAAACCGGACTCTTCTTCAATCTGCACGGCGATAATTTGACTGACTCCGATGCGCTTACCGAAGGTGATCCCCGCAATCCGACGGCGCCGAATGGCCGTCCCATCTTCGGGCGGTCGGTGAAATTCTCGGTCGGCTTCGATCTGTAGAGCAGCGAACGGCCCCGTGCTCTTCTCGTTAATGGATGCGAACTAAGGGCCGGTTGAATTCTTTGTTGAACGAGGATTGCTAATTGACCCTCCGTCGAAGTGAGCCAGCCGGTAAAGTCCAAAATTCGCCGGCTGGCTCTTTTTTTTTTCATGCATCTGTCGTGTACACCAGGATTTATAAACCCTGATTTCCATCGCCTGCGTTTGCCAACTCAGGCGGGCCACTGACATGAAAAAAACTCGCACAATTTATTGCTCACCACCTGCCACATTCTTCTTGCCCCCTGCCCCATGCGTTCGGCAGGCAGTCTTCGGACAAAATATCGGTTCTATGTTGTTTGGTGTGGGGCATTGCATGACCATGAAACCACGGTGACAACCATACGCCGAAGGCGTTACAGACCTCAGCCCAGGGTGCCCAGCTTCTGGGTACCCTGAGTCCAACAACGCCCAACCCCGCGAACACCGAAGGTGTTCAACAAAAATGGCCTTATCGCCAAAAGGCGTAGCGAAAATGAACGATTGGCCGGCGGCCCCGCACCCTCTTATGTTGAACACTTTTAGAGTTCTTTTGTGCATGATTGCTTCCCGAGGGTCGTGATGAATCAGAGCTAAGATTTGTTCGCGCGTCAGTGGTTGCATGCAAAAATATAAGCATGAAACCCATGAAACCCTCGGACTTTTTAAAGATTTTCTCATTCGAGGCTAACTATAGCTGAACAGTTACAAAATTGATACGATGGCAAGCCCCCGGCCTTGTTTATGAGGACGTTTCATACTTTTATAAAATCGCCCCCAAATATTTTTGTCAATCCAAATAATAAAACTCACCCCCAAGGCCAGTTTTTCGCATGCTAGTCTGGCGTCTCATTTTGAAGCGACTGGCCGCTTTGATAGCGTTTCAAACGAGCTTTAAGTGTCGCAGCTTCGCCTGCAGGCGCAAGCTCCACCGCACGCGTTTGCCACTTCACCGCCTCCGCAAAATCTCCGGTCGCGGCCGCGGCTGCTGCGAGCGTGCCTAAAACGCGATAACCTTTGTATTGCGTCAGCTCTGCAGCTTGCCGGGCGAGTCGCAACGCCTCTGCCGGATTGCGAATTTGCCGATCATTGCTGATCGCCAATAACCATGCGAGGTTATTCAACACGTCAACGTGATCCGGTGCGATTGCCAACGCCTTCTCGTACTGCGCCTGTGCTGCGAGATCGTTGCCCAACTCCTGCTGTGCCATTCCCAAATACAAGAGAGCTGCGAGGTAGTCCGGCTGGCTGGCAAGGGCTTGCTCGAAATACGCTTGTGCCTCCGCATAGCGGCCCTGCGTGAACCGTAGTTTGCCCAGATTATATCGGGCTTCGGCAAAAGCACCATAACTCGCGAGCGCTTGCTCATAGTGTTTCGCAGCCGCGATTTCGTCGCCTTGCTGTTCGCTGATCAAACCGAGTTGGTTGTGCGCTACGGGATCGCCGGCGCGCAACCGGAGAACGTTCTCAAAATGAACTTTCGCCCGCGTCAGCTCCTGCTTGCTCGCCAGAATCAATGCGAGATATGTCTGGAAATTCGGATAATCGGGATACAATTCCACCAGCTTCTCAGCTAACGGAAATGCCTGATCTATCTTTCCTTGTTTCAAGAGCAAGCTGACGAGATTCCCCAGCGCGCCGCCGTGCGTGGGCTCCAGCTCGAGCGCCTGGCGAAATTTTTCCATGGCCAGGTCGTCGCGGCCCTGGGTCGCCAAAATGACGCCTTGATTGAACAGCCAGCTCGGATTGGCCTGGCTGTCTGGCGTCGCGCGCTGTTTGACGATGGCATCGAATTGCTCGCGTTGCATTGTCGCCGTTTCTCCGATCCAACCGGCGCGCTCCAGAGCCTGCCAGAGATGCCAGGCAATCTCCTGGTGGCCGGTGGGCGTGGGATGAACGTAGTCTTCGATGAGATTGAAGCCCACCAATCCGCGCGGACTTTGCGCCGCGAAAATCTGATCCATATCAACCAGCAATGCGCCTTCCTCTTCGGCAACCTCGCGAATGGCCTGATTGATTTTCGACAGCCGCCGGGAAGGAGAGGCATCCTCGTCGCATGCGCGCTGGTAGGCTTGTTGCGCCTCCTGCCATTGCGCCAGTCCCTCGTGGCATTGCGCCATGAAATAGTGCGTCATGGCATGATGGGGCGAAAGTTCTGCAGCCCGCTGAAAATCAACGAGGGCATCGGCATACTCGCGGCGCGCAAGCCTGGCCTCGCCGGAGCGCAATGCCTGCTCCCATTGCCTGCGGCCTGCTTCGTCCAGCGCCGAATTGATTAACGATAGCTCGGGACGCCAGTCGCGCAAATTACACGGCACAGTGCAGACCACAACCTTGATGCCGCGCTCATGCGCCCGGCGCACCAGGCGCTGCAGCCGCCAGCGAAACTCCTCGACGATGGCTTCTTTCTCCGCGGGCAAATAGGAGCGTGTATTCTCGCGGCGAACCCGTTCATCGAATTTCGCGTCGAGCGTTGCCGGTTGATCGTTGCGCGTGTTGAGCAGCGCGTGCATGCCGGAATACACGCGCGAATGCGCCAGCAGATATTCCGCCTGATTGCGGGCAGAGCTGCGGCGTTTCAACGCGTTGAAAAACTCCGGCTCGATGAATTCGTTGTGGCCGCTGTAGATGATGAAGATGTCAGGCTCGTAGCGAAACAACTCGTCGGCGACCAGGTTCAAGCGATGCATGGCATACGAAACGCCGCTGGCATTGACGGCCTCGATCGTACGCTGCGGGTGCGCAGCGGCAAGTACGTCTCCCAGAATTGCCGTGAATGCAACCGGCGCGCTCCAGGGAAAACCGTAGGAGCTGGAGCCGCCCAGCGTGAAGAGGCGCACGCCATTGGCGGGCTTTGCTGTCTGGAAGGATTGATCGTTGAACGTTCCGCCTGGTTTGGGCAGGCGCGTGCGATAAACATTGCCTTGCGGCTCAAAAACCGTGATCAGCCCCGAAAAGCCGCGGAACGGATCTTCTCGATCCACGAGCAGCGCAACGCCGCCGGCCCACAGCGCGAGTTCCAGCGCAAAAAAGAAGGCCAGCGTTGCCAGCGCTGAAAACAGAATCTTCTTCCACAATGCCGGCTCGGAGGTGTTGTGCTTTATTTTCGCCGTTGTTTTGCCGGGCTTTTGTTTCTGCTGGGACGGCATGTTGAAATTGTTTCGGTTCGGGCTGGTTGGCGTAAATGCGGCATTGATTTTTTCGCTGTTTTGAAAAGCTTGCCATATCATGTTGCAAAAAAAGCGATACTTTATCAAGCAGATTCTTGGGAGGGAATGTTCCGATTAGGAGGCGTCACCGCTGATGAAGGCAGGAGGCGGCTTGAGGTTTCACACAAAGAGTAAGGTAGCGGACTGCGATTTAACAGGAGTGAACAGAAAAAACTCTGTTATCTCTGTTAGCTCCTGTTTTGTTTCGAACTCGAGCCGCCGGAAGGTATTGCGCTTTTAGTTTGATTGAAAAACGGTGTAAGACCTTGAGCCACGGATTTACACTGATCTACACGGATTTCAGACATTCTTTGAAAAACATCTTAACGCTAGAAAATCAGTGAAAATCCGTGTTCATCCGTGGCCAAAAAATGTTCCGAGAAGAGAAACCGTGGCCTTGTTGTCTTCCACTTGCGCCGCCAGGGCTTTATCGCTGAATATCTCTACTTCTTTGGCAGGTTGGGTAGAATCGCGCGCTTATTTTTTTAGCGCGTCTTTCCGTTGCAACGAATGCGCTGCAATCACGCCTATCCGTAATAAAAAATGTCCGGGCGGACACGACTTCGGAACAACCGCCCGGACGAGATATTTTTGGACAAAGGCTAATTCAGCAACGCCTGATCGAGATGGCTCGCAATGACTTGTTGCGGCACTGCGCCGACGATACGATCAACCACTTCGCCATTGCGGAACACCAGCAGCGTGGGAATGCCGCGCACATCAAGCTCGGAAGGCGTCATGTTACTATCGGCATCCATTTTCCCGACTTTAACTTTGCCGGCATATTGTTTCGCCACCGCTTCGACCGCAGGCGCGATCATGCGGCAGGGCATGCACCAATCAGCCCAAACATCAACCAATACTGGAATCTTTGAATCCAAAACTTCCGATTTGAAATTGGCGTCCGTGATTTCAATGGGCTTGCTCATAAAACTCTCCTTGACTAAAGTTCGTTACAGTTCACATGTTTGTCAATTTATTGTTTCCGCAGGCCGGTTTCTCGCGGCCTCCGGCGTAAATTCTCAAGTTCAACCGGAAAGCAAGATTGATTTTCTCAAGAATACCGCGCTTCTCTAACGCCGTTTCACGCAGCTTCAACGCGGGCTTTGCTGCTCGGCACGGGCACGGCTTTCATGGCTTTGCTTTGCTGCAACCCGTAAAGATAGGTGCCGAGAAAAACTCCGAGCAGCGTGAAAATCGCGCCCAACTTGCCTTCGCCCAGCATGGCGAGCGCCGTGCCCGGACACGCGCCGGCCAGTCCCCAGCCCAATCCAAAAATAAGCGAGCCGGGAATCAGCGATGATTTATACGGCTTGCCCTTGAAGGCAATCGCTTTTCCTTCAAACAGATTGCGGGCTTTGAGGGCTTTGAGCACCGCGACGCCGATGGCGCCCACGGTTGCGGCCGTGGCAATGACCCACAAAAGCTGCAAATTTTCAAACAAAAACAGCTTGGCATAAAAGTCGTAGGTGGTGGCGCCAGCGCGGCTCAGAATAAAGCCGAACAACGCGCCGAACAGCAAAAATGAGTATTTCTTCATGACGGTTCTCCTATCCAATAAGCCGGAAAAGAATCTGCACCATAATAATGCCGCCGACAAAAAATCCGGCGGAGGCCAGCACGCTGGGCGGGTTGAGCATGGACATGCCAGCGATGGAATGGCCGCTGGTACAGCCGCCGGCTGCGCGCGAACCATAGCCGATCATGACGCCGCCCGCCACCAGCGTCAAAGCTTTCGCCCATAACGCCTGCGGCAAAACGCTGTCATACATCGCGCCCATGGAAAAGCTGGCAACCATCTCGCCGGGCGAAGTCAACGCGCCCAGAAAGCCGCCGAGCGGAATGCCGATGAGGAACCACAAGCGCCAGTTGTTGGCGGTTTCATATTCGCCTTTATGGAAAAACGGCGCGCTCGAAACATAACTGCACACGTTGCCGAAACCGGTGGAGGCGCCCAACGCATTGCCGGAAAAGATCCATTGCAACAGGGCATAAGCGCCGACGGCCAGGCCGCCGACCCAACCGCTCCAAACGATGACTTCGGTCATGATGAAATCTCCAAAAGTGTTGAATGTTTTCTTAACGATACACTGTACGTTCTGCAAAAGCTCTCACGCAAAGGCGCCGCACCGCAAAGGTTCCGCAAAGAAATGAACCCGTTATGTTCTTCGCGCCTTTGCGTGAGGCATTTTCTCTTCGCTCCGGCTTATGCTATTGCACAACTTCGCCCTTGTTTTGCTGCCAGGAAACGAATCCGCCGCTGAGATGTTTGACGCGATAGCCGTGGCGCTGCAGCAGAGCGGCGGCAATGGCGGAACGGTTGTCCGTGCGGCAGTGCAGCAAAATTTCACGATCCTTGGGCACCTCTGCGAGGCGCTTCGGCAATTGGGTGTATGCGATGTTCATCGCCTGCGGCACATGCCCGGCCTCGAATTCCGCAGAGCCCCGCACATCGAGAACAACCGCGCCGTCGTGGGCCTGGCCGTTCAATTTCTCAATTGGAATGGAGTCAGTTTTGGCGACCTTCCCGCCTTCGGATTGATATTGCGCGAACGTCTCAGGCGTGGCATACCCGGTGACCTCATCCAACCCAATGCGAATCAGATCCGTCACTGCTTCCTTCATGCGTTTTTCTTCGACGATGAGATAGAACGGTTTGCCAGGTTCGAGATAGGAGCCGGCGGCATTGGGGAAGTAATTCGACAGCGGCGCCCACAATGCGCCTTCCACATGGCTTTCGCGGAACTGCGGCCACGGGCGCGTGTCAACGATGATGGCCTTCTCGCTCACCAGTTTCTTGAGCGCATTGACCTCAAGCGGTTTGGGCGCGGGCAGCTTGCCCAGCAGCGCCGGACCTTCCTTGTTTTCACGCTTCATGCGCGCGAAGTACAGCGGCGGCTCGGGCTGGCCCTCGAGAATCGTGTGCACGAATTTTTTCTCGTCGTTGGCGTCGGCAATGGCAACATTGAAGCGTTTCTCGTAGCCCACGGTGGATTGCGGCACTGCACCCAACGCTTTGCCGCATGCCGAGCCGGCGCCGTGGCCGGGCCACAATTGCAGATAATCCGGCATGCCCTTGAATCGTTGAATGGTTTGATACAGCGTTCGCGCGGCCGGTTCTTTTGCGCCGGCGTGTCCGGCTGCGCTTTCCAGCAAATCCGGGCGGCCAACATCGCCGACGAAGACGAAGTCGCCGGTGGCAATGCCCATCGGCTCGTTTGCGCCGCCGCCAAGATCCGTCACCATGAAACTCATATGCTCAGGCGTGTGTCCCGGCGTGTGCACCGCTTTGATTTCGATATTGCCGACTTTGAATTTATCGCCGTCTTTCAACAATTTATGATCATAACTCCCGCCGCTTTGTTTTTTATCGAGCCAGCGGTATTTCCAATTTTCATCGCCTTCATCCGAAACGTACAAGCGTGCGCCGGTGCGTTCTGCCAACTCACGCGCGCCGGATAAATAATCGGCGTGGATGTGGGTTTCAGCAATGGCCGTGATCTTCATGCCTTCGCGGGCGGCCGCTTCGACATAGCGTTCGACATCGCGTTCAGGATCGATCACCAGGGCCTCGCCCGTGCGTTGGCAGCCGATGAGATAGCTCGCCTGCGCCAGCTTGTCGTCGTAAAGCATACGGAACAACATGAGGAACCTCCTATGAATGGTTTTTTAATTTTTCGTTTATTGAAAAGCCTCGCAAATCGCCCCGAAAGCAGCGTTATTGTAAGCCGCTTTGCGGAGAATATCAAGCCAGAAACAACTCTTTGGTAACGATATAAGCGCCCATAATCAAAACAAACCAGCCGAATGCCAGCTTCAATTTTCCGGCAGGCGCATGTTTATTGAGATAAGTGCCCAACGCGATGCCCACCAGCGGCAGCAGGGTAATCAGCGCAACAAAGCCGTAATCAATGGCAGCAGAGGCTTGCGCCTCGCCAATGAAACCAATCAGTGATTTTGCCGCGATGATCAGCAAATCCGTGCCGATCGCGACTTTCATGGGCAAGCCGCCGAGCAAAACCATCACCGGCAAAATCATGAAGCCGCCGCCGGCACCCACAAAGCCGGTGATCACGCCGACACCCAAGCCCAACGCGAAGATCAACGGGAATTTCGTGGCGTCGAGTTTCACAGTATGCCCGGCGGGCAGTTCAGCTTCCTGCTTGCTGCGAATCATCGCAATTGAGGTGATCAACATGAAAATGGCGAACAGAACCATCACCATCATGTCTTTGCTCAAGACGAAGCTGTCGAGCTGCATCACCGGATCAGGAATCGCCGGAAAAAGATAACGCCGCGTCAAATAAACGCCCAGTATCGCGGGTATGCCAAAAATTAAAGCCATGCGGGGATTGGATTGCCCGCGCCGCAAATATTCCATGGCACCGGCCAGCGCAGTCGCGCCGACGATCGCCAGCGAATAGCCCGTGGCTTGTGAAGCCGGCACAGCAAACAAATAAACCAATACCGGCACCGTCAAAATCGAGCCGCCCGCGCCGATCAAACCCAAAACCACGCCCAGGGTGAGCATGGCAACATAACCGAATATTTCCACAGAAATCTGCCTTTCATTTACAGATCGTCCGGCTGGTATAGACCCGGACAGTGACCACCGGAAGTTGTTTTCCGAGTTAGTGGCAAAATCTGCAAAAAGGTTCCCGGAATATTCGGGGTGTTTGCCGGCGCCTTAATTCTGCCGTCGTGCGGCGCTTCTAAACTCTTGCAGCAAAAGATCTTGCAGAGGTTGCGGCAATTTATCGTTTTTCATATTCAAACAGACTTCGTGGGTCAAATCGAGGGTGGCAAACAGCGATTGGCAGCGCGAACACAATTCGCCGGAGGCCAGGGGAAATGCGACGCCGCGATCCAGGGATTCCTGTTTGGCATGCAGCAAATCCAGGCAGATTTTTTGTTCATGATCCGGCGGCGGCGATTTGCGTTTTGGCAATTTCTTCACCAATTCTTTGCGCAAGAGCAGGCGGCCGCGATGCACGCGGGTTTTTACCGTGGCGGGCTTGATCCCCAACACCTGCGCGACTTCTTCCACCGAAAACTCCACAATATCCTTGAGCAGCAGCGCCATGCGAAAATTGGGCGGCAACTTGGCCAGCGCTGCCTGCACTGCTTCTTGCGCTTCACGGCGCAACACGTGATCGAGCGGGCCGTCATGTTCCGCCGGCAAAGCGGGAATTTCTTTATCCCCGGGCGCGGGGATTAATTCGGCCAAAGGTTGCATGCGGCGCGGCTCGCCGGCGCGCTTGCGTTTGATGCGCTTGCAGGTGCGTGCCGCAATGCTGTACAGCCAGGTGCTGGGCTGGGCGCGGCCCTCGAATTTTTCCCACGCGCGAAACGCGCGCAAAAACGTTTCCTGCACCAAATCCTCGGCGTCCGTTTGCCGGCCGCACATGCGCAAGCCAAGATTATAAATGAGCCCGCCGTGTTCTTCCAACAATCGTGGAATTACCCGGTCTGCCGTGTCGGCGGGATTGTCATGGCGCCGCGTTCGTGAGGGTGAAGCTGTTTTATTCATGCCGATTCCTGCGCTGATCATCGTTGCCGGGTTTGTGGCGGGCAATATAGGAAACGCGCGCTTTATTTTCAACCCAACGCTGCGCGAATGTGCGCAGCGCGGTCAAGTATGCGATCAACTTTTCCAAAAATCGGTGCAGGATTTTTAGCCACTGATTTCCACGGATCGACACGGGTTCCAGTGTCTTTTTGAAAGAAACGATTTCAACAGCATAGAAAAAAATCAGTGAAAATCCGTGTTCATCCGTGGCCAAAAGAAGTCTCGGGCAGAGAATTTTTAAATCATCTGTTTTGCATTTGTATTTTTGGGGAAGGCGGGTGATTTGGCGCAAAGATTTGGGGTCAAGCTGAGAGGCGAAACCTCGAAAGCAAAACTCAGCAGTTGCCCGGGCTGAATCTCTCATCTCAAGACCGCAAAAATGGTCGAAAATAATTCACTTGTATCGCAGTTACCTGCTTTTTGGAGCAATTGTTTCAAAATGTTACAATGCCATAACATCTAACTTTTCAACAGGTCGATTATCAATCACTTGCTGGCCAAACCTGTTCTAGCAGAAATCATGCAGATTTAAATTGATAATTAATGATTTAATACATCATGATCTGACCGCTTATGCATAGCCATGTATAGAATTAAATAAGCGGCAATCGTCTCAAAATAAAAAATAACAATGGCAGCAAAGTTGCAATAGGCAGGTGCAATTTGTGCGGAATGGCTTACAGCCGGACTTCCGGGCTGGTCAAAGCAAATTCTTTGATAATCAAATATCAAAAAGGAGCAAGGTCGATGGAAAGAAAATGGGTACAATTGAAGTATGTGATCTGCGGTGTGTTGCTCTTGTTGACTACTGTTGCTTCGGCGCAAGAGACCAAAACTTGGTCGGGCGCAGTTTCCAGCAATTGGTCTGAAGCTTCGAACTGGCTGCCGGCCGGTCAACCGCATGCACTCTCACCTGTCATTATTAAAAAGCCTGCAAACGGCATCCTGCCGATTCTCACTGAAAATTCTTTTGCGCAAAGCCTCACCATCGAACTGGGCGCGAGCTTGACGATCAATGGGCAGACCTTGACGGTTGAAGGCGATTTCAAAGTCGGAACCAGCGGCATCGTGAGTGATCATTTGATCATGACGAATGCCAACGATCAGATTATCATCAAAGGCAATGCGACTTTCGCCGCGCGCACCAAACTCGAAGCCGGAGAAATCGTGCTGCACGGCAATTTGGTGCAAGCGGCCGTGAACACGGCGCTGCAACCGGGCGGGACGGTGTTCGTTTTCAACGGCGCTGCGCCGCAGACCGTGAGTTTTCAACGCCCGGGCACGAACAATCAATCGTTTCTTAGAAACGTGATCGTGCGCAATGCCGCCGGCGTTTCGTTTTTGAGTGATGTACACGTGACCGGCTTGCTGCAATTGGAAAATGGCGGGCAGTTGGTGCAGCAAGACTCGTTCGGCACGTATTTTCATGAGCAGCTTCCGCTCACCGCCAATGGCGAGTATCGCGTGCGCAAATCGTATATCGCCGCGCCGATCGTGATGAACGGCGACCGCGAGCTGGCGCAAGCCGAAAACGATCTGACGATTCTTGCCCGCCAGGCGTTGACGCTCAACGGCCATCGTCTGCACGTCGGCGGAACGTTCACGGTCAAGGCGTATAGCAGTCAAAAGCATTTGATCATGGCGAATCCGGCGGACGTGTTGGAGATCGCCGGGGATGCCATTTTCGAAGGGTTCAGCACCTTGGCAGCCGGCGCGATTCTCGTGCGCGGCGATGTGATTCAGAAAGTCAGCAGCGCGGCGTTGCAACCTGAGGGAACCGTGTTCGTGCTCGATGGCGTAGAGCCGCAAACCGTGAGCTTCGAGCGCCCGGGTTTGGTGAATCGTTCATTCTTGCAGGATGTGGTGGTGAAAAATTCCGCGGGCGTGAATTTCGCAAGCGACGTTTACATCACCGGGCGCATGACGCTTGATGGCGGAAACGTAGCGCAAGCGCCGGCGCAAGGCACGTACTTCACCAATGCGCTGCCGGCGATTGTAAGCGGCAACTATGAGATCACGAACAGTTATGTTGCCGGCGCCCTCGCCCTTGAGTCGAATCTCACATTGCCCAACGCGGACAATAATCTTACGGTGTTGCCACGCCACTCGCTCACGCTCAGCGGGCATACGCTGCGCGTCGGCGGCAATTTCACCGTTAATGTTTTTGAAGAGTACAAGCACTTGTTCATGACGCACTCGGCGGATACGCTGGAGATCAACGGCACTGCGGAATTTCAAGGTCAAAGTGAGCTGGCTGCCGGCGCGATCATTGTCAAAGGCGATCTTGTGCAAAAAATCAGCGGCAAATCCTTGCAGCCGAGCGGCACGCATTTCATCCTGGCCGGCAGCTCGCTGCAAACCGTTGCCTTCGAGAAACCTGGAACGGGCAATCGTTCTTTCGTCAAAGACATGACGCTGCGCAATCCCGCCGGCGTGAGCTTCGCATCGGATATCTTCATCACCGGCCAGCTCAAGTTGCAAGCGGGAACCGCGCTCAGTCAAGCCGCCGGCTTCGCCGCCAATTTTACCAGCGCTTTGCCGAAGATCGAAAACGGAACGTATGCCGTTCACAACACCAACATTGCCGGCACGCTGGTGATGAACGAAGATCTGGCGCTGCCTAATCCCGCGGCAAGCTTGACGATTTTGCCGAAACAATCTTTAACGCTCAACGGGCACACGCTGGAGATCGGCGGCAATTTCAAAACCAGCGCCTTCAGCGCTGAAAAGCATTTGATCATGAACAATGCTTCCGACCGCTTAATCGTGAGCGGCAATGCCACGTTCGAAGGTTTGAACGTGTTGCAAGCGGGAACCATTGTGCTGCGCGGCAATTTGACGCAGGCAATCAGCGCGGCGGCCATTCAACCCGAAGGTACGACTTTCGTGTTCGATGGTAATAATGTTCAGGTCGTGTCGTTCGAACGGCCCGGCACCGGTAATCGTTCGTATTTGCATGAGGTGACGATCAACAGCACAGCCAGCGTGCGCGCCATTACCGACGTTTTTGTCACCGGACAGATCAACAACTACGGCAGATTTGAAGTCATCGATACGCGCTCGCTTTTTTTGGGTGATGCGGCGGGCATCAATCATCAGGGCGGCGTGCTGGTGGGCAACGGCACCGTGAACACGCCCACTATGTCGTTCACCAATGAAGGCATTGTGCGGCCCGGCGCTTTGTTCGGCATCATGCGCATTGCCGGCCCGTACCGGCAACTGCCCGCGGGCAAGTTGACGATCACGATCGGCGGTTTGCAGGCGGGCACGCAATACTCGCGGCTGGTCGTCAGCGGCGACGCAACATTGGACGGCGATTTGGAATTGGAGTTGATGAATGGTTTCACGCCCAGCGTGGGCGACAGCTTCCGCGTGATGGAGTTTGGCGCGGCGACAGGACAATTCCGCCAGATTATCAGCAAGCTGCCGAAAAACGTAGAATTTCAAGTGCGCTATAAAGCAACCGGTGTGGATGTCGTTACAGTTGCAGCGGCCAATCGCGCGCCGCTGGCGCAGAACGACTCAGTCGCCACGCGCATGAATCATCCGGTCACGATCGTGGTTCTGCAAAATGATCTTGACGACAACGAGGACGCGCTGCAGGTAACCGCGCTCGATCTTACCAATACCATCGGCAAAGTGGAAATCGCCGGCGACAGCAGCGTCACCTATATTCCGCAAGAAAATTTTTATGGCGAGGATGCCTTCGGATACACGGTTGACGACGGCCGCGGCGGTATCAGCTCGGCGCGGGTCTATGTGACGATTGCGCGTTTGAACCGGCAGCCGGTGGTGGTCACAAGCATTCCCGAAGTTGCAGTGAATGAAAACAGCAGCGCGAACGTTTTGTTCAACAAGCTCAGCGCGGTTTTTAGCGATCCTGACGGTGATGCGCTCACCCTCAGCGCCGCGGCCGACGCCGCACTCACGGTTTGGATTGCCGGCGACTCGTTGCTGGGAACGCCGCAGCCAAATTTCTCCGGCCAGGTGCAAGTCACCGTGAGCGCGCGTGATGATTCCAACGCCGTCGCAGCCACGAGTTTTACGGTAAACGTGATTGGCGCAAACAAGCCGCCCACGACTTTCAGTTTGCTGCAGCCGCAAGACGGCGCCATTGTCGATCCGCGCGCGGTGATGATTTTCCGTTGGCAAGAGGCGCAAGACGCCAACGGCGACTCGCTCAGCTACAGCGTCCGGATCTTCAGCGCCAACGCCGATACGGCGGTGAGAAACATCAAAACCACCGAGTTGTATTTCGACGGTAAAGGATTTCTGCAAGGCGCGACGACTTATCAATGGGTGGTTAGCGTCAGCGACGCCGAGTTCAGCACCGCCAGCGCGGACACGTTCAGCTTCAGCACCATCGCCGTCACCTCGGTGGAAAGCCGGCAAGGGCAGATGCCGGAAGTATTCGCGCTCGAACAAAATTATCCCAATCCCTTCAATCCCAGCACGACGATCAGCTTTGCATTGCCGAAAGCGAGCGACGTGAGTTTGTCGATCTTCAACAGCAACGGCCAATTAGTGAAGCAGTTGGTTTCAAGTGAGATGCCGGCGGGCCGCCACCACGTGACGTGGGATGCGACAAATGCGCACGGCGAGCGCGTGGCCAGCGGCATGTATTTGTATGTGATCAAAGCCGGCAACCCCGCGGCAGGCGCGAAGCAAGGCTTCACCGCACACCGCAAGCTTGTGTTGATGAAATAGCTGAAAATCACAGAGTCTCAGGCACGACAACCAGCGCATGCCTCTGTGATGTCTTTCAACGCCGCGTGTTCGCTTTGTGAGCACGCGGCGTTTTAATTTTGGATAAGCACGCCGGTCGCCAACTTTCGTAGTCGGCCCTGCTAAGGAACGCCATTTAAATAACTGACTCATTTGGGGAACCGCCAATAAACGCGAATATCCGCTAATTTTAAAATTCGCGTTTATTGGCGTGCATTCGCGGTTTGAGATTTGGGCAAGTTATTTAATCGA
>SZPB01000049.1 GCA_030263535.1 Cytophagia bacterium CHB2 | reverse complement strand
CTTGCCCCCTCGTGGGGCACTGTTGCAACCGCGAATTTAGTGGCTTCGACAGCCGCCCACGAGGGGCGGGGGCTACAAACCTGTTCATCCAATTAAAAATCGCAATAAGATAAAAGCCGGAACTTTTCCGGGAGGTTTGAGTTGGATAGCTTACCCAAACGGAATCTTGCAACGACAGGCTGTGTGGCCCTATGAAAACCGTTTTTGAAAGTGCTTGAGAAATGGCTTGACTTTTAGTCTTCACATTTGTAGTATCCGGCCATTATTCGAACCATCGCTCTTTGTCTACAAAAGTCGAAATTTTTTGATTTCGACTTTTTTTGTCTCAGAATGTATCAAGATGTTTTGTGTGCTTGTCATTAACCTTCAGTGAGCCGGCAAACTGACAGAGCAAAGGTGAGCTGGCGTAAACTACCTCAATACTGCAACCCTTGTTGAATTCGCTCGATCGTTCTCCTACCAACAGCCGTTGTCACGATTTCGTCGAAGGTACTTGAAGTAAAGCGCGCGCACGCCGGATTGAGGCCTGCGCTTCGCATGCAGCAGTTTTCACCATGCAGGCAACGTTGCTGACATGTTCAACCGCACAAGCGTCATGACGTATGTCTGCATAAAAATTCGTGGAAATGGAGGTTCATACTATGGCAGAAATCAACCATCGTTCGGATGCAGAGAGTTTGTTGGGCGTCATCAGCGGCATGCACGATACCAAGACCTACCGCGAGCTGAACTGGGAAGGATCGTTTGAAAATTATCTCGGCATCGTCCAGGAAAATCCGGCTGTGACGCGCACCGCATTCCAACGCATTTACGATATGATCTTGTCGTACGGCCGGGAGGAGGTCATCGAATTCAAAGAAAAGCTCGTCAAATACAAATTCTTCGATGATCCGATTGACCATGGCCGCGACGCCGTCTTTGGTCTGGAGCGCACGCTCATTCGCATCGTGAATTTTTTCAAAGCTGCGGCCAGCGGCTACGGCACGGAAAAGCGCGTGCTGCTGTTGCACGGCCCGGTGGGCAGCGCCAAGAGCACGATTGTGCGCCTGCTCAAGAAAGGGCTTGAACATTACTCGCGCACGCCCGGCGGCGCGCTCTACACCTATTCCTGGCGGCAACATGTCAATGGCAAGGAGGTCTGGGAACGTTGCCCGATGCACGAAGAGCCGCTGCATCTGGTGCCGGAGGAAATGCGCGGCAAACTGCTGGAACGCCTGAACACCGGCCGCCCGGCGGATCAACATGTGATGATTTCCGGTGAGCTTTGCCCCTTCTGCCGGCAAACCTATCGCGACTTGTTAAAGCAACATCAAGGCTCGTGGCTCGATCTCATCAAAGACGTGCGCGTCGAGCGCCTGACGCTGTCTGAAAAAGATCGCGTCGGCATCGGCACGTTTCAGCCCAAAGATGAGAAGAACCAGGATTCGACGGAACTAACCGGTGACATCAATTATCGCAAGATTGCCGAGTACGGCACCGAATCCGATGCGCGCGCCTTCAATTTCGACGGCGAGTTCAACATCGCCAATCGTGGCATCATCGAATTCATCGAAGTGCTCAAGCTCGACGTCGCGTTTCTGTACGATCTGCTCGGCGCTTCGCAGGAACACAAGATCAAGCCGAAAAAATTTGCGCAAACCGACATCGACGAAGTCATTATCGGTCACACCAACGAGCCGGAATACCGCAAGCTGCTCTCGAACGAATTCATGGAAGCCTTGCGCGACCGCACCGTTAAAATCGATGTGCCGTACATTACGCGTCTCAATGACGAGATTAAGATTTACGAGAAGGATTACAATCCCCATCGCATCAAAGGCAAACACATTGCCCCGCACACCATTGAAACAGCGGCGATGTGGGCGGTGCTGACCCGGCTTGAAGATCCCAAAAAGGCACAGCTCACCCTGCTGCAAAAGTTGAAACTCTACAACGGCAAAACGTTGCCGGGCTTCACCGAGGATAACATCAAAGAATTGCGGCTGGAGGCGGCGCGCGAAGGCATGGAAGGCATCTCCCCGCGTTACATTCAAGACAAAATCTCCAACGCGTTGGTGAGTGAGAAAAGCACCTCGAGCATCAATCCCTTCATGGTGATGAATGAATTGGAGACCGGATTGCGGCATCATTCGCTGCTCACCAGCGACGAGCAGCGCAAACGCTACAAGGAGCTGCTGGCCGTGGTGAAAGAAGAATATGAAGACATCGTGAAGAACGAAGTGCAACGCGCCATTGCCGCCGACGAAGACGCGCTCAAACGCCTGTGTGGCAACTATATCGACAACGTCAAGGCTTACACCCAACGCGAGCGCGTGAAGAACAAATACACCGGCGCGGACGAGGAGCCGGACGAAAGGCTGATGCGCGCAATCGAAGAAAAGATCGACATTCCCGAGAGCCGCAAGGACGATTTCCGCCGCGAGATCATGAACTACATCGGCGCGCTGGCGCTAGAAGGCAAAACGTTCAATTATAAAAGCAACGAACGCCTGCAAAAAGCGCTGGAGCTCAAGCTCTTTGAAGATCAGAAAGACACCATCAAGTTGACGACGTTGATTTCCAGCGTGGTCGACAAGGAAACCCAGGAGAAGATCGACGTGGTCAAGGCGCGCATGATCAAGTATTACGGCTACACCGACGAAAGCGCGACCGACGTGCTGAATTATGTGGCGAGCATTTTTGCCCGAGGCGATGTGAAGCAGCGCTAAGATGCATGGACTACATTTGCTCGCACGGCAGGTTGTTTGGTAAGACAGAGCAAGAGAGCCGCAGGAAAACGTATCACGAGTAGGTGAAGGGTTCAATGATCAAACGCATTGAAAAAGACCGCAGCCGGTTTCGTCAAATCTTGCGCGGGCAGATCAAGAAAGAACTGCGCAAGTACATCAGCCGCGGCGAGCTGATCGGCAAACAGGGTAAAGATATCGTCAGCATTCCGGTGCATCAAATCAATTTGCCGCACTTTCGTTATTCCGGCAAAAACACCGGCGGCGTAGGCCAGGGCGAAGGCGACGTCGGCACGCCCATCGGCCGCGGCGACGATCAAGACGGTTCCGGTCAGGCCGGCGAAGCGCCGGGCGATCATCTGCTCGAAGTCGACATCTCGCTGGAAGAGCTGGCGCAATTGCTGGGCGAAGAATTGGAGCTTCCCAACATCTCGCCCAAGGGCAAGAAGAACATCGTCAGTGAGAAAGACAAGTACACCGGCATCAGCACCTCCGGCCCGGAATCGCTGCGGCATTTCAAGCGTACCTACAAACAGGCGCTCAAACGGCAGTTGATCACCGGCGAATACCGGCCTGAAGCGCCGCGCATTGTGCCATATCGCGAAGATCGCCGCTATCGCACGTGGAGAACCGTGCCGCAGCCCGAGGCCAGCGCCGTGATCATTTACATGATGGATGTTTCCGGTTCGATGGGCGACGAGCAGAAGGAAATCGTGCGTATCGAATCGTTTTGGATCGACACCTGGTTGCGCTATCAATACAAAAATCTCGAGACGCGCTACATCATTCACGACGCCGTGGCGCGGGAAGTCGATCAGGAAACCTTCTATCACACACGCGAGAGCGGCGGCACCATCATCTCCTCAGCGTACAAACTCGCGCACAAAATCGTCAGCGCGCATTACAATCCGGACGATTGGAATATTTACATGATTCACTTCTCCGACGGCGATAACTGGGGTGAGATCGACACGGACGAGTGCATTCAGATTCTCGAAAAGAAAGTTTTGCCGGTGGTGAATTTATTTTGCTATGGACAGGTGGAAAGCCCCTACGGCAGCGGCCAGTTTATTCGCGATCTTGACGATTACTTTGATTCCGAAGAAAGATTGGTGCTGTCGGAAATTCCCGATAAAGAGGCGATTTACAAATCGATTCAAGAATTTCTTGGAAAAGGCAAATAACCGGATTGGTGGAATGATGAAGTAATGGAGATGGGTCTCTGCGTTACTCCATCGTTCCCCGATCCCCGCAACCATAACCCCTTTGATATTGCGCTATGAGTCTGCCTTCCAATCTTTCTGCGATTAAAGATGAAATCCGCGGTTATGCCTGGGAGTATGGCCTGGATTTTTACGAGACGATTTTCGAAGTCATCGAGTACGATGAGCTGAACGAGATTGCCAGTTACGGCGGTTTTCCCACGCGTTACCCACACTGGCGCTACGGCATGGAATACGAAGAACTGTCGAAGAGCTACTCATACGGCCTCTCGAAGATCTACGAGATGGTGATCAATAACAATCCGTGTTATGCCTATCTCATGCATTGCAACAATCTCGTCGATCAAAAGCTCGTCATGGCGCATGTGTATGCCCATTGCGATTTTTTCAAGAACAATCTCTGGTTTTCTAAAACCAATCGCAAGATGATGGATGAGATGGCGAATCACGCCACGCGCGTGCGGCGCTACCTCGAGCAGTTCGGCGAAGAGCAAGTCGAGAATTTCATCGACGTCTGCCTGAGTCTGGAAAATCTCATCGATCCGCATTTGCCCTTCATGGGCGGTGAGAACGGCCAGGCGCCGGTGATGGAAGAAGAGAAGCCCGACGAGCCTAAACAACACAAATTCAAAAGCCCGAAAGATTATCTGGAGGAATTCATCAATCCGCCGTCCTTCATCGAAGAACAGCGCAAGAGGGAAGAGGAAGAGAGCAAGAAGCGCTTTCGCAAGGTTCCAGAGCGGCCGCAGCGCGATGTGTTGCAATTTCTGATCGAATATGCGCCCTTGCAAAAATGGCAGCGCGATGTGCTGAGCATCATCCGCGAAGAAGCCTATTATTTTGCGCCGCAGGGCCAAACCAAAATCATGAACGAAGGCTGGGCGAGTTACTGGCATTCAAAAATGATGACCGAGCGCATTCTGAACGATTCCGAAGTAATCGATTACGCCGATCATCATTCCGGCACGTTGTTCACCAGTCCCGGCCGCTTGAATCCCTACAAACTCGGCATCGAATTGTTTCGCGACATCGAAGAGCGCTGGAATAAGGGCAAATTCGGCAAAGAATACGAGGAATGCGACGATTACAGCACAAAGAAAAACTGGGACAAGCAAGCCGGACTCGGCCGCCAGAAAATCTTCGAGGTGCGCAAGCTCTACAACGACGTCACGTTCATCGATGCGTTTCTGACGCCGGAGTTCTGCCGCGAACACAAGATGTTCGTTTATGATTACAATGAGCGCAATGGCTATTATGAGATTTCCGACCGCGAGTTTCACATGGTGAAACAGCGGCTGTTGTTCATGCTCACCAATCACGGCCAGCCGTTTATCACGGTCGAAGACGGCAATTACCGGAATCGCGGCGAGTTGTATCTGGTGCACCGCCACGAAGGCATCGATCTCAAACTCGATGAGGCGCGCGATACGATGAGAAATCTCTACACCGTCTGGACGCGGCCGATTCATCTCGAAACCATGCTGGATGAATCCAGAACCCTGTTGACCTTCGACGGCGAGCAGCACAAGGAAACGGAACTGGATTAAGACAACAAACCAATCCCTTCAACAAACCCACGGAGGTACCTATGAATCTTGGCATGAAAGTCGTGGCCGAGCTTGACAAGCTGCGCCACACGGAGTACGACAAATCCCGGCGACCATCGAGCGAGGGATGGCTTCATGAAGAAATTGTGGAAGGCGTCCATCTCAAAATTGCCATTGCGGATTTCGACAAGTTCGGATTTCTGGTGCGCCAGATCACGGCGGTGCGCGCCGGTTCGCTGCCGGCGGGTATCGCAATCAAAAGCCTGCTGGCCGAACAGGCTGCGGCAATCGGCAAACGTGTGACCTACTTGCTGGAAAGTTTTCATTTGGTGGAATTGGACGACCTGGCGCAACGCGCGCAAGTGCGCAGCGTGACGCCTTATCGCGAAGATAAAACGATTCATTACTATGAAGCAATGCTGGAGCAAGGCAGCGCATTGACCTTCTCGCGCTATGCCGCAAATGGCGGTCAAGCCGGCCGTGTGCTGGAGGCGTTTCACGTGACGGATGACATTTGCCGGCGCTTGCTTAATGATTTGGCGGCGGCTTTGCTCATTAAATGAGCAGGAAGGAGAATCGGCGGGACATGCAGTCTCTCACATATGGGCTTTGACGGATCGTTCCAGTCCAATTCTATTTTGCGATATTGGGTTGCAGCGATCCGCCAAAGCAATCTTTTTGACAATCAAAGCCTCGGCACAAGCCGGGGCTTTTTTGTTGGTCACCGCGATTGTTCCGCCACAGCTCGGCCGTGGCATTTATTGGGGCAGACCTTCAGTTCAAAACATATTGAATCCCGCTCACGGGACATCATTAAAAAACTGAGTAACAAAAGCATAAGCAGGACAAACCGGAACTAAAGAAAAAACTCACACAAAATCGTGAAAACGCAAAAACCTGCAAAACTTTCTTTGCGTACCTTGGCGGCTTTGCGTCTCGTGAATTCTTTGCTTTTTGGGGCAAAGAGATCACTTTAAAGAGACTATCCCGATTTGCAGACAAGCTGCAAATCAAGGCCTCTGCAATGGAGTAAAAACTATTCGGCGAAACTCGATGTCCTCGGTGATCATCGGCGATAAAGCTTTTTTGTCGAAATGCGCCGAAATCGCCGAGCATCACCGCAAAAACTTTAGTAGGATGATTTATCGACAGAATTGTTTCATATTGTGCTGCCGTCAAATTATTTGCCATAAACTTTCAGAATTTTATGCTGTGTTTGAAAAGTTAATCGCCTAACTTTGCAGACGCCGATTTGATGAGGCCTGCACTTGCGCTCATCGCATCGGGTTACGGCATCACCGCCATCTTGCCCACCGCACGAAAATCGCCGGCAAGCATGCGATAAAAATAAATGCCGGCGGTCACCGGTTCACCGCGCCGATCGCGGCCATCCCAACGCGCATGATGATAACCCGGCTGCTGCACGGCGTCGATGAGCGTGAGAACTTCGCGCCCGAGCAGATCATAAATTTTCAACACGACTCGCGGCTGCGGCTGGCGCGCCGGAATTTGATATCGAATCATCGCCGGAGAAGCGGCGTGCGCCAAGCGAATGGGATTGGGGTAGCTTTGCTGAATGGCATAACTGGCGGGAAGTTCTCCGCCCTCCCGGCGAGGTTCGGCCACCGTTGTCGTCCCCTCCAACCAGGCGAGAACACTCTGCAAAACTTGACGACGATCAACATAACCCGGTCGCGGCACGCCCAGATTGATCGCTTCAAAGCCAAAACTAAAGAACACCAGTCGCGAACGATTGACTGGATCAACGACACGCACGCCGGCAACCGTGCCGGCGGTGGTGTCATAAACCATCACCGCGTGCGCCAACGAATCCGGGACAATCACATCGCGGGAGGTTTGATTGTTGGCCCCACCGGTGCCGGTGGTAATGACGGTGGGCAAGTCTTTGCCGATGTCATCATCGCGCACGCCATGCAGCAAAAAGTCATTGATCGAGTTACGCTCAAGGGAGACATGCAAACGGTTGGTGAGAAAATCGCTGCCCGATAAACTCTCGGCAATGTTTTGGCCGCTGAGAAACAAACGGCCGCCGCCATCCAAAAAATCGACCAGGAATTGCTGCTCATTGGCAGTTAATACCTCGCCGCTGGCATTGCCGGTGAACCAAATCATATAATCAACGGCCTCGATTGCCGGCACAGTTTCCACCGGTGTGCCTTTGCTGTTCGTATGCACGCCGTAACTCCATCCCAGGCTGTCAAGCGTGCTGGTGTAATACGAAGCAAAGCTCCCGGCAGGATCATCATTCACCAAAATGATACGGGCGGGTGTGAGCTGCAGTGAAAAATCAGTGGAGTCGTTTTCCACCAGCAAGTCTTGCCTGAGAATGGGATAGGGCAGCTCCGGCACGATTTCGACGGCGTATTGTCCGGGTGGAATGTTAATGGAGTAGCGGCCATCATCGCCGGTTTGAATGGCAGCAATCGTCTCTCCGAAGGGCGAATTCTTGAGTCGAAAGGTCAAATCCGCCTTGACGCTGGCGCCGGTTGCTTGCGCTTCCAACAAACCGGAGACCACGTTTTGTGAGATATATGGCAACAGTGGCGTGAAGATATCGAGCTTGCCGTGGCCCCAGCGGTGGTTGGGCACAGCGCCGGTTTGTTGATCGGCGCGCGCGGCTTGATACAGCAGCTTGCGCACTTGAGCCGGCGTCAGCGTGGAATCTGCTTGCAGCATAAGCGCGATAGCGCCGCACACATGCGGCGCGGACATGCTCGTGCCGCTGAATCGTACATGCGCAGAATCACCGACCGGAGAATCCGAAGTGAAGGAGGAAAGCGCGGCAATGACACTGCCTCCGATCGCGGCAATGTCCGGCTTGTTCACGCCATCGCGCCGCGGCCCCAGGCTGCTGAAGTTGGAAAGCGCGCCCGAAGCGTTGTCGTAGGACGCCACCGCAATCACCGAGTCGGCAGTGGAGGGGTAATTGATGGTTTCTTGAGTATCGACAAAATTGCGAAACGTGGCATTATCATCGCGCTCAGTCCAAGCATCAATCTCACCGCCGTCCGGCAAATTGTTGCCGGCGGAAGGCGTGAAACGGATTCTCCAAACACCGCTGGCAATCTCGGAGGCGGCCGAGCCGGTGTGATCCATTTGAATAAAAATCTGATTGTCGCCATTCAAAGGTGAATTGACGATGCTGATCACGGAAACGTAACCGTCGGCCGTGTCAAAAAAATCCGCGCCATTTGCCGGAATCTTGTTCAAATAACCGATGTTCGGCCCCGCCACCTCAACATCGATGCGATCGTTGCTTTTGTACCAGATATCAATTTGCAGTTCATCGTCAGGAATGTTGGCGTTTGCCGGAGCATTGAATTCCAGCACGACTTCGCCCTGTGGCGGAACAATGGCCTCTGCATGCCAGGCATTTTGGGCATAGTTTCCGGCGGAGTTGGTGATGATGCTGCCTTGCGCGACATTGGCATTAATGGCTTGCTCGTACAGCGTCGAGCCGTCGTGCGGACCCAGGGTCGTGCCGAAACTGGTGTTGATGACATGGCGTTTGCCCAGCGCTTCCGCTTTGCCGCGAATATAGGCATAGCCGTCGAGAAAGCCGCCGCTGGAAGCGCCGCCGTCTATCGGGCTGATCAAGCCGCCGCGCACCGCGATAATGTCAGCCTCCGGCGCCATACCGGCGTAAACACCTCCGGTCGAAAGCCCGTTGCCGGCGGCGATGCTGGCGACATGCGTGCCGTGTCCGTCGGCATCACGATGAGAAACTGCGCCGCTGTTGATTTGCTGCGCGGTAAACTCCGCACCGTAGTTAAAGCCAGCCGGCGGCGTTATGCCCGCACCGCGAAGAAATTGATCCCAAATAAAAAGAATGCGCGTTGTGCCATCCGGATTTTTGAAATCACCGTGCCGCCAGTCGATGCCGGTATCCGTGATGCCGACGATGACGCCTTTGCCGGTCAGCGCATGCATGCCCGGCAAATTTTGCAGCACGCGTGCGCCGGTTTGCGGCACGCTGGTTATCAATTCGGGATACAGAACACTGGAAGCTTCGACATATTCCACGCCGGCCTCTGCCGTCAATTCGGGCAATGCCGTTACCGGCAAACGCAGGGTGTGAATGTCGCCATGACTCGAACCCAACGCGCCGCCATAACGCTGCGCCAGCTCATCGGCGTTGGCTTTGGTTTTGACGAGCAGGCCAACAAGAGGGGCGCCCGCTGTTTGTTGGTGCACCTCAACCGACTTGCTCATCGCCAGCCGGTTTTGTTTATGTTTTTGCTGGAGAATTTGCAGACGCGGGTCAAGCTTGCGCGAAGCTGATGACGATGATGACTCAGTGGGAACAAACGGCGCAAACGACAAGGCCAGAAGACCTGTGAGCAACAAAGCTAAAACTTGCTTTTGAGACATGTTGCCTCCTGAAATTTATGAATCATCATTTGGGCAGAAATGAGATCTTTAGTTTTAAGGATGGATAAATTTTTCAAAGTAATAGGCTGCCCGATTTTCAGTTAAGCTAAAAATCGAAGCTCTGCGAGCAGCTTTGAGAATTTCGTCCATAAAAATAGAACTGCCACAGCAGGAAAAAGCGCCTTTTCCGTGGGATTTCAGTGGGCGAAACACTTTCAGAATTTTGTTCTAACTTTGAAAATCTAATCACTCGATCGCCACAATCAATCGAAGACTGACGTTGCCGAGTTTGAACCTCAAAATCCACGGGCCGTCACTCTTGCAACAGCGCGCGCGCCTTTGCTGCAATATTCTCCGGCGAAAAGCCATAAGCTTTCATCACCTCGGCAACGGGCGCAGAAGCGCCATAGCGATTGTCGATCGTCAGCGTCGCCCCTTGCTCGCCGATATATTTATGCCAGCCTTGTGCCACGCCGCTTTCCACGGCAAGGCGCGCCTTCACTGCCGGGGGCAGAACTTCATCTTTATAGTTTTGTGATTGCGCCTCAAATAATTCCCATGAAGGCATGCTCACCACGCGCACCGCAAGTCCTTGGTGATTGAGTTGCTGCGCTGCCTGCCAGGTGGGCCACACCTCGCTGCCGGAAGCGATCAAAATAATCTGCGGCTCGGCGACTTTCGATTCCCACAAAATATAAGCGCCGTTGTGCAAACCGGAAGCCGAGGAACAGCGCGAGCGATCCAGCACGGGCAAATCCTGGCGAGTAAGTGCAAGCGCCACCGGGCCGTGTTGATGTTTGATGGCAAAGCGCCAAGCTTCCGCGGTTTCATTGGCATCGCACGGGCGAATGAAGATGAGATGCGGAATCGCGCGTAGTGCAGCATAATGCTCAATTGGTTGATGCGTCGGTCCGTCTTCGCCCAGGCCGATGCTGTCATGCGTGAACACGTAGATCACCGGCAGCTCGGTGATCGCCGCGAGCCGGATCGCAGGACGCATGTAATCGGAAAAAACCAGAAACGTCGCGCCGTACGGCCGCAAGCCGCCGTGCAGCGCGATGCCGTTGCACACACTGCCCATGCCATGCTCGCGCACACCAAAACGCAAATTGCGGCTGAGCCGGTCTTGCGGGGAGAAATCCTTCTCTTTCGTGATCAAGGTTTTCGTGCTGGGCGCAAGATCGGCAGAGCCACCGATCAATTCCGGCATGCGGCTGGCAATCGCATTCAACACTTTGCCGCCGGCCACGCGCGTGGCCGTGCCTTTGGCGTCCGCCGGAAAAACCGGAATGTCTTTATCCCAATCTGCGGGCAATTCGCCGGCCATGACGCGCTGGAATTGCGCGGCCAGCTCCGGATGGGCTTTTTCATAAGCAGAAAATTTTGCCTGCCAGGCTTGTTCCGCTTCTTTGCCGCGCGCCAGCGCTTTGCGAAAATGCCGCAGCGCATTCTCGGGCAAATAAAATGATTCATTCTCCGGCCAGCCGTAAGCGCGTTTCGTCAGCACAACTTCATCCTTGCCGAGCGGCTCGCCGTGCACGCCGGCAGTGCCTTGTTTGTTCGGACTGCCGAAACCGATTTGCGTGCGCACGACGATAATCGACGGATGTTCGGTATGCGCGCGCGCGGCTGCGAGGGCTTGCGCGAGTGCTTGCAAATCATTGCCGTCTTCCACCCGCTGCACATGCCAGCCATAAGCTTCGAAGCGCTTGGCGCGATCTTCGGTGAACGTGATGTCTGTGCTGCCTTCAATGGAAATGTGATTGTCGTCGTAAAGATAAATCAGCTTGCCCAATTTCAAATGTCCGGCTAGCGAGGCCGCCTCTGCGGCCACGCCTTCCATTAAATCGCCGTCGCTGACAATGGCGTAGGTGTAGTGATTCACGATTTCATGTCCGGGGCGATTGAACACGGCCGCGAGATGCGCCTCGGCAAGCGCCATGCCCACGCCATTGCCAAAGCCCTGGCCGAGAGGCCCGGTCGTCGTTTCAACACCGGGCGTCAAACCGTGTTCGGGATGGCCGGGGGTTTTGCTGCCGAGCTGGCGGAATTTTTTCAATTCGTCGAGCGGGAGATCATAACCGGTGAGATGCAAGAGGCTGTAGAGCAGCATCGAACCATGTCCGGCAGAGAGAATGAAACGATCGCGATCCGGCCATTTGGGATTGGCGGGATTATGTTGGAGAAATCTATCCCACAAAACATACGCCATCGCGGCTGCGCCCATGGGCAAGCCGGGATGGCCGGAGTTGGCATGTTGCACGCCGTCAATCGCCAGCGTGCGAATGGTGTTGATGCAGAGCAGATCGAGGGGGGAATCGTGATTCATGATCGTGGCTTTCTTCAAAATTGACGTGAGAGGACAGATACATTGAAAATTGGGGCAAAATACAAAGATGAGCTTAAAGATGCAAGCTGGGAGGCAAGAGAATCATTTGCGCCGAACCGTTTCCTTGTTTAAATTCCCACCCTAAAAAATCTGCTCCGCCAAGAGGCGAAACTCAACGGGAGAGGTGACATGGCCAACTCCAATCAAGCGCAAACGCGCGCGGTTTTGTTTGAAAAATTGCGTTCCGGCGTTGTCGGCCTGGAGGTGCATTACAAATTGGCAACCGGCGAAACGACACGACGGATTTACCTCGACAGCACGGCAAGCACGCTGCGCCTGCAAGTCGTGCAAGAGGTGCTGGACAAATTTCAGCCATTTTATTCCAACACTCACAGCGTGCTACATTTCGGCGCAAAGCTTTCTACGCATGAGTATGAATGGGCGCATCAAATGGTGCTGGATTTCGTGCACGCTGATGCCGGAACCTTTACCGCATTTTTTGTGGGCAGCGGAACCACCGGCGGCATCAATCGCGTGGCGCGCACGCTGCACGCCAAACGCCCGGAGCGCGACGTCGTCATCACCTCGATCATGGAGCATCATTCCAACGATCTGCCACATCGCAAGCATTTTCGCGAAGTCGTGCATGTGCCGGCGCGCATGGCGGCGCGCAGCCTGGGCTGCATCGACCTCAAACGCATCGAAGAGGCGCTGCACGAATACAAAGACCGAGTGAATTACATTGCGCTGACCGGCGTGTCGAACGTCACCGGCATCATCAACCCGATTCACGAGGCGGCGGAATTGGCGCACCGCTTCGGCGCATTGATCGTCGTGGATGCCGCACAAATGGCGGCGCATGTGCCGATTCAGATGAGCGGGCATGCGAATGCGTGGCGCGATCTCGATGTGCTGGTTTTCTCCGGCCACAAAATTTACGCGCCCGGCTCGCCCGGCGTGGTGGTCGCGCGTAAAGAAATTTTTAGCAATCTTGAACCGGATGAAGTGGGCGGCGGCATGGTCGATACGGTTTATGTGAATCGCTACACCGTAACCCCGCATTTTCCGCATCGCGAGGAAGCGGGCACACCCAACATCAACGGCGCCATCGGTCTGGCCGCGGCGCTGTATGCCTTGCAGAAAGTGGGAATGGATTATATTGCCGAAGAAGAAACGGAGTTGATCAATTATGCGCTGAAAAAACTGAGCAGTGTGCCGGATATTCTGATCTACGGCGAAACCGATGTTGCGCACTGCCAGCGCACCGGCGCGATTTCATTCAACATTAAGCGGTTGCATCACGCGTTTACCGCCGCGGTGTTGAATGATTATTTTAATATTTCCGTGCGCAACGAATGCTTCTGCGCGCATCCTTACGTGCGCGAGATGGTGACGCAGAGCCTGGCGGAAGAAGCGCTCGAACTTTCCGACGAAGAATTGCAGTATTTGGCGGATCTGCACAAAGGCATGGTGCGCGCCAGCTTTGGCGTGTACAACACCAAGGACGACGTCGATGCCCTGGCAGCGGCGCTGCACGATCTCAGCACCCGGCGCGATTTTTATCAACAGCATTACGTCCAATTGCCCAACGGCGATTACCGCCACAAAACTTTTCGTTTTGATTACGCCGCGCTGTTTTCAGTGAAGGGCGTGGTCGACCAAGTCCTCACGGTTGGCTAAAGACGAAGGGGAAGAGGGCAAAAAGTATGTCTCTTGAGAATTGCCCTCTGCCCCTTGCCATTTGCTCTCACTGGTTTCCTTCAATAACCATTGTTGCCGGCACAATGCTCACAATGCCGGTGAAGGCGCCGATCAGGCCGTCAATAAACCGGTGCTTGGTGGTGATGCGCACGTTTTTCAAGTTATTCTCCTGAATCGTTTGCGCCGCGGAATTATTGGAAATCGGTACCCAGCCCCAGAGGGCGTACCAGACGCGCACATTCTTTTTGAAGGCGGCGTTATCGGTTTCAGCCAGCGCCGTCATTGGCGTGCCTACCGGTGCAACGGCCTTCATGGTATAACAGCCGCTGCAAACAAGCGCCAACAAAACCAGAGCCAGTGTTTTCCGCATAAACCTTACTCCTCGTAAATTAGTGAAATGTGGAATTGCGTTTGTTGCTTGCCGCGTTCGGCGGGGCAGGATAATTTAGCGCTTTTTTTGAGATCGGCAAGACGACATCAAACAAAAATCCGGAGTCACACTCGCGTGCAACCCCGGATTTATGGGAGGAAGGTTCACTCGTTAAACGCGCTTCAGGCGCGGCCATCCTGGCAAACTATTTCAACTCGCCGCTGGTCAAGTCTGCTTCAAAATTCTTTCCGGAAATATTGAGGGTCGCATTCCCGCCGCCAAGATTGATGGTGAAACTGCGATTGATCGTAGTCTCGCCGTAAGATTCGCCGCGCTGGAATGTCACCTTCGCCGTGTACGTGCCGCTCACAGTGCCGCTGATTTTGCGCGAGAGTTCGAGCCGGCTTCCGCGCGGGCCTTGCACATTTGTAAAGGTCAAATTCAAAGCATGATCGAGTGTGCGCACGGCATTGCGCGTCGTGACGGTGTCAACCGCCGAGCGAAAATACGTGCCATTGATGGTCACAAGGCGGGTATTCACGCCGGTCGCGGTAAAGCTGCCGCTCAATCCGGTCAATTGCTGCGACAAGCGCCGCGTGCGATGTGTGCCTGTGCCTTCGACGATATTGAACTTGATAGTGTAGGCCGTGTCTGCGCCGACCTTCCAATACTTTTGCGGCTGGCCGTTCTTGTTCAAGAATTGATAGGTATACGTGCGGCTGATCTCGGCGTAGGGAATGCCGTTGGGGTTGCCGCGTTCGCGTTCCAGCCGCAGCGTCCACGTGCCGGTGGCGGGATCATAGCTTGTGTCGATGCTGGCAATCGTGTTCGGTTCACTGTATTTGCCGAGCAAAACCTCTGCAGGCTTTTGCAGGCCGCTGGCGCCGGCCAGTTCAATAACGTCACTCAGTTGATCGGTCGCGCCGCCATTGTCTGCGCCCACCGCGCTGGCGATTGATTCCGCGGCATCTTCGGTGGCGTTGAGGCTATCATTCGAGGACACCGGATCATCATTCTGGCAGGCAACCAACGCCAGAGCAGCCAGCGCCGGCAATAGCAGATGTGCAAATCTCTTTGACTTCATGGGTTCTCCTGAAAATTAGGGTTCAGATAATGTTGTTTGACGGTTCACGAGTTGGGTGAGAGATCATTTTTAACACAAGCTTCGAAGCGTTTGTTTGTGATGCTCGCGCAATCTCGTTGCGTACACAACCCGTTTTAAGCAACGGTTATGCCAACGCCAAGTCACGAATAAAATCATTAACTTAAAGCAAAAAACAAAAATTGCACAGCGCGAGAATGTTCTGACAGGTACAGTGAAAAAGCACGGCGCCGTACAACGCGGTGCAAAAACACCATGCTCCAGGCGTTTTCTAAAACTGGGGGGCACAGATTTTTGGTGCAACGTTTCAATTCTAAAATCTATCACAGGACTCTTCGAGTTGTTGGCTTGAGAAAAATGTTTTTCTCCTCTCGCTTTCCTAAGCCGTCCGAAGAATGATTCATTTCCTATTCGTGATTCCAATTCTTGCAAAAATACCAGTGCTCGGGCAGAGATTTGCGGATACAAAACAGCGAATGTCTGCATCTCGTTATTTATCATGAAACATTTCTGTTTATTTGCCGTCTTGTGCAGGCGTATGCCTACCTTATGAGAAGAATTTTGTGAAACGCGTTACAGTGCAGGATTGCCACAAAATCTTTCAAAATGATATAATCTCGCGATAGCAGAGGCAGGAATCGCGTCTGCCACCTCACATTCGCGCTTCAGTTAGTTTTCGAATATCAAACCAACCTTCAGCGGAGAGCGGAGAAAATGTCAAAAAAGAAAAAGCTATTGATCGGTTCCGGACTGGTTGTCGCAGTTGCCGCCTTGGTGGGAACTGCCGTGATGAAAAAGAACGGCAAGCAAGAAATCGAGGTGCAAACCGCGCCGGTCAAACGCCAACGGGTGGTGGAGACGGTGACGGCGACCGGTAAGGTTCAGCCTCACATCCAGGTCAAAATCAGCGCCGACGTCAGCGCGAAAATCACCAAGCTGGCGGTGAGTGAAGGCGCCTGGGTGGAAAAGGGCGACTTCCTGCTCGAGCTTGACCGCGAACGCTACATCGCCGCCGTCGAGCGCGCCGAAGCCAGTTTGCGCTCGGCAGAGTCCGACGCAAAGCTGGCGCGGGAAAGCATGCTCAAAGCGGAGAAGGATTATCAACGCACCAAGGAACTTCACGAGAAACAACTTGAATCTTCCGCTGCTTACGATGCCGCCGCGGCAACCTATCAGGTTGAAAAGGCGCGTTTCGAATCGGCGAGCAGCAGCGTCGAACAAAGCCGCGCCCTGCTCAAGCAGGCCAACGACGATCTTTCCAAAACCAGAATCTATGCGCCCATGGCCGGCACCATCAGCCAGTTGAACAAGGAAGTCGGCGAGATCGCTTTGGGATCGCAATTTCAGGAAGACGTCATTTTGGTGGTCTCCGATCTCGTGGGCATGGAAGCGCTGGTCGAGGTTGACGAAAATGACGTGGTTGCAATTTCGCTGGGCGATACGGCGAATATCGAAGTCGATGCTTTGCCCAACACCATTTTCCGGGGTTATGTTTCTGAGATAGCCAACACCGCCAAAGTCACAGGCTCGGGCACCGCGGATCAACAAACCGAATTCGAAGTGAAAGTGGCGATCACCGGCACGACGCTGGGACAGGCGGCGAACGGCGTTGCCCAAAACCTCGAGATCACGCAGCAGCGCTCGACCGCCGATCTCCGGCCGGGCATGACGGCGAGCAGCGACATTGTTACCGAAACGCGCGATAGCACGCTGGCCGTTCCGATTCAATGCGTGACCGTGCGCACGATGGATCAATTGCAAAAGAAACCCGCCGAGGGCAAAAGCGGAGAAGCCATTGCAAACGAATCCTCGGAGCCGCAATTTACGCCGGATAAAGACGGGTTTGTGGAAATCGTTTTCGTCGTGAAAGAGGGCGCGGTTGAAGCGCGGCAGGTGAAAACCGGCATTCAGAGCAATACGCACATTGAAATTTTAACCGGGCTGGCGGAAGGCGATGAAATCGTTACCGGCAGCTATCGCGCGATCAGCAAAGATTTGCAGCACGGCGCCAAGGTCATGGTCAAGAACGCGGAAAAGAAGAATCAAACATGAAATATTTGAACGAGTTGAGCGAGTCGTTGCAAATCGCTTTCGCCGCCATTCGCGCCAACAAATCACGCGGTTTGCTGACGACTCTGGGCATCATCATCGGCATCGTCGCCGTGGTGACCACCATGACGGCTGCCAACGGCCTGGAAAATTCCTTCAAGGAAAGCATTTCGGCCATCGGCTCGGACGTGATTTACGTCTCGCGCATGCCCTGGGTCATGACCGGCAACTGGTTCGAATACCGCAATCGCAAAAATCTTGAATTGCGTAATGCGCATCAATTGGAACGGCGATTGCGCGAGGCCGCAGCAGTCAATCCCACCACCGGCACACGCAAAAGCATCAAATACGAGTCCAAAATCCTCAACGATATCAACATCGTCGGCACGACAGACAAGCACATCATGGTTTCCAGCTCGCTGCCGGAATTCGGCCGGTTTATGACGGAACTCGACGTGCAGTACAAACGGAATGTGTGCATCATTGGAAGTGAAATCAAAGAACAATTGTTTGAGAACGTTGATCCGATCAACAAGAAAATACACCTCGGCCGGGATATTTACATCGTCGTGGGCATCATGGAAAAGCAGGGCAGCGCGGGATTTTTTGGCGGCCCGAATTTCGACAGCCAGGTTTATGTTCCCATCACTTCGTTTTTGCGCTCGTTCGGCAGCAGCAATGACCGCGGCTTCAACATTGCCGTCAAGGCGCCCAGCCACGAGGAAATGGAAGATTTTGAATTCGCCCTCATCGGCGAGATGCGTAAAATCAGAAAGCTGCATCCGGTGGAGAAAGACGATTTTTCCATCAACAAAATGGATTCGCTGATGGCGGCGTACAACAATGTCATGGGCGTGATCGTTCTGATTGGCCTGGTGATTACCGGCGTTTCGCTGTTCGTCGGCGGCATTGGCGTGATGAACATCATGTTTGTGTCCGTCACCGAGCGCACGCGCGAAATCGGCATTCGCAAGGCGATCGGCGCGAAACGGCGGACGATCATCACGCAATTCCTGTTTGAGTCTTCCACCATTTGCCTGATCGGCGGCGCAGTCGGTTTGCTGCTGGCTCTGGGCGTGACGGCGCTGATCAATTCCCTGCTCATGCCGGCCAGCGTTTCCATTCCCATTGTCGTGATTGCCTTGCTGGTGTCGGTTTTGGTCGGGATCTTTTCCGGCATCGTGCCGGCGATCAAGGCCGCAAAATTGGACCCCATCGAAGCATTGAGGTATGAATAAATGAACACACTCGAAGCATTGCGAATGGCGCTGGGCGCGATCCGGTCACAAAAGCTGCGTTCGTTTCTGACGCTGGTCGGCATCATCGCGGGCGTCGCTTCCATCATCGCCGTGATGACGGGCATCTCGGTGATCCAAAAAACCATGGAACAGGAGATGAGCGTGCTGGGGGCAACCACGTTTCAGGTGCAAAAATGGCCGGCGCGCGGCTTCAATCACGACATTGATTGGCGCAAGATTCAGCAACGCAAGCCGGTGACGGTGGCGAATGCCGACGCCATTCGCGAGCATGTCGAAACCGTGGATCTCGTCGGCGCGGAATTGTGGAGTTTTGGGCACATCGCGAAATACCGCAACGAAGCAACCAATCAGAATTTGACCATCTGCGGCGCCACACCGGAATATTCCGCCAACAATACGCATTTTGTGCGGTTGGGGCGCAATCTCTCCAATCAGGATCTCAAGATTAACAGTTACGTCGTCGTCATCGGCCCGGCCATTGCCGACCGTTTGTTTCCGTTCTCCGATCCTCTTGAAAAAACCATCAAGCTCGATGATCGGAAATATCGCGTCATTGGCGTGCTTGAAGAGAAATCCTCGTCGATGGGCGGCAATTATGACAACTACTGCCTCATCCCGATTACCACGTTTCAAGAAGTTTACGGCATGCGCGACAACGGCGGCCGGGAACGTTCGGTCAATGTCACGGTGCGCGCCACGCGCCCAGAGTTGATTTACGATGCCATCGAGGAAACCCGGATGGTGCTGCGCGCCGAGCGCAAAGTTCCGCCGCGCGAAGATGACGACTTCACCATTTTCACCAATGACAGCCAAATCAAGGCATTCAATCAAGCCACGGCCGGCGTAAAGCTGGGGGCGTTTGTGGTGGGAATTGTGGCGCTGGTGGTCGCCGGCATTGGCATTATGAACATCATGCTGGTTTCCGTAACCGAGCGCACGAAGGAAATCGGCATCCGCAAATCGCTGGGCGCGAAACGGCGGAGCATTCTCACGCAGTTTCTCATTGAGGCCATCGTGCTGTGCAATGTCGGCGGTATCATCGGCGTGATGGTGGGTTTCGGCCTGGGCAATATCGTCTCGATGCTCACGGGTTTTGCCGTGTCTGTGCCGATGGAATGGGCGTTCGGCGGCCTGGCGTTTTGCACGATGGTCGGCCTGACCTTCGGCATGTGGCCGGCGATGGTGGCATCAAAACTCGATCCGGTGAAAGCGCTGAGTTACGAATAAGCAGAATGCGGTAACAACTCGTTTTTTTATTTCCAAAAATACAAACGCCGTTTGTCCCTCCGGAGAACAAACGGCGTTTTGATTTTTTACAATGATTAACTCTACCATGACAACGTGAAGTTCGAGATTTACCCCTGCTTTTGTCCCTGTCAGGATGACATAACTCGGTGTTTGCATCGACTTAACGTTGCAGTACTGAGGAGTGTCATACGCGCCGCGCTTCATGTCTGCGCATGCACGCTTTGAAAATCTACCAATTCGTGCTGCCGTTGCGGCCGAGCGTCGCTTCGCCCACCACGATCAGGATGCCGTTGTTGAACGGATCGCGCAAGCTCAACATGCCGGTACGCTGTTGAAAGTTCCAGTCGTTTTCTTGCAAACGGCTGGCGAGCATGGCCAGCTCGGTTTCATTGGGCACGCAAATGGTGAGATAGCGCAGGCCGCGAGTATCCGAGGGCGCGGGGCCAGCGCCCCGCCCCGCCCAGGTGTTCAGGCCGAGATGATGGTGATAGTGGCCGGCGGAAAGAAAAATCGCCTCCGAGCCATAGCGCGTCGTCAAATCAAATCCCAAAACCTCGCGATAGAAATGTTCGGCCGCTTCCAGATTGCCGACATGCAAATGCACATGCCCGATGCGTGTGTTGGGAGGCAACCCCTCCCACGTGATTTTGCCGCGCCCCAACTCTGCCAATAATAAATCCAAATCCAGCGCTTCGGTCGTCATGTGCAGTTGGCCTTCGTGCCACTGCCAGTCGCTGCGCGGCCGGTCGGAATAAATTTCAATGCCATTGCCGTCGGGATCCGCGAGGTAAATCGCCTCGCTGACCAGGTGATCCGAAGCGCCCTGCAGCGGATAACGCATGTCGAGCAAATGGTGCAGTGCGCATGCCAGATCATAGCGGCCGGGCACCAAAATCGCAAAATGATAAAGCCCGGAGGTGTTGAGCGGCTTGGGTTTCGCGCCCGGCAGCAGCGTAAGCGCGAGCAAGGGGCGAGAGCCATCGGCAGAGAGCCAGGTGGTGCCGCGCTGGCTGTGCAATGTTTTCAGGCCGAGCATGCCGCCATAAAAACTCATGGATTGCTTGAGGTCCGACACGGTTAGGTGAACCGGACCCATACGGGTATCGGGGTGCATATCGAACCTATCCCAAAAGATTTTGTTGGATTGAAGAGCGTCGCGATGACTCAAGGTCGAGACTCCGTCCTAGATGATGAGGTGTTGCACGGGGCGCATTCCTAGCGCCCGGAATTTTGGCGCCGCGCTGTCCGAGGTTGGTGTGCAGAGGGGTGAAAAGCAGTGGCGCTTGGCTTTTGTGCGTGTAAACTTTGTTCGACAAAAACCGGCGGCAAAATAAGGCTATTTCATGAGAAAGTCAAATCCTCAATAGGGATAGGGCAAAAGGCTCTGCTGCATCAATTCGCCAATCAGATAGTGCGAGCCGGCAACGCACAGCAAATCATTTTTGCGGCAGCTCGCCCGCGCCGCCGCAAAAGCCTGTCCGGCAGCATCGTAAGCGCGGCCGCGCAAACTCATGGCGCGCGCCTGCTGCATCAAATCGCTTGCCGGGCGTGCGCGCGCGGTGGCTGCAGCGGTAAAGAAAAACTCTGCATGCAATTTTTGCCAGGGGCGCAAAACCGGCGCAACGGCCTTGTCATTCATTAATGACAAAACAATTTTCACCCGGCGCCCCGGAAAGAGCCGGGCCAGTGTTTGTGTCAACACGCGCATGCCGTCGGCATTGTGCGCGGCAGCGAGCAGAATTTCGGGATCGCCGTGGACCAGTTGCATGCGCGCCGGCCAATGTGTTTGCGCCAAACCCTCGCGCACGGCCCGCTCGTTGAGATTAAAACCGGCGTTGTGCAAGAGCCGGGCAGCCGCAATTGCCAGCGCCGCATTTTTGACTTGATGAGACCCGAGTAAATTCGTTCGCACCTTGGCATAGTCGAATCCGAGCCGATCTGACCTGGCGTGAAACTCCGTCCCTTCGCGCGAATAGCTTGGCGAGCTAATTTTAATGAACTTATGCGCTTCTATGAAACGCGCCCGCTGTTTGCGGCAGGTCGTGGCAATCACGGCTGCGGCCTGCGGCTGCCGCACACCACTTATGCAAGGCCGATGCCGTTTGATAATGCCCGCTTTCTCTCCGGCGATCTTTGCAAGATTTTTGCCGAGATAATCCTGATGCTCCAGCCCAATCGAAGTGATGATGCTCAACTCGGGCGTGATGATGTTGGTGGAATCAAGCCGGCCGCCTAATCCGGTTTCGATCACAGCAAGATCAACCTGTTGTTCGGCAAAATATTTGAATGCAATCGCAGTGAGCACTTCGAAATACGTTGCCTTGAGTTCATCAACGGTTGGCCGGCAGCTACGCAATAAGGCTTCAAACGCGCGGGTGGAAATCGGTTTGCCGTTGATTTGAATTCGTTCATTCAAATGAACGAGATGCGGCGAGGTGTATAGGCCGACGCGCAGCCCGGCTGCTTGCGCGAGGGCTGCCAGCATTGCCGAAGTTGAGCCTTTGCCGTTCGTGCCGGCAATATGCACGCAGGGAAAAAACCGCTCCGGATGGCCAAAGTGGCGGCTCAATGCCTTGCTGCGTTGCAGCCCAAGTTGCCATCCGAAAAAACCTAGTTTATCCAAATAGGCCTGAGTGCCGCTACTTAGATTCATTTTCAAGCGCACCATAACTTTTGAAGACATTCGAAAACGAGCTCTGTCAAACGTGAGAATTGCATTTTGTCTCTGCAAGCCCGCTTTTCAGTCAGCACTTTTTGAAATTTGTATGACGATCTCTGTTTGCAAGATCGCGAGAAATGTGCAAAATTTTTCCTATTTTTGGAAGAGTTTTGCATAAGTTACATGAAATGCCATTTATTCGGTGTATCGCGACCTTGCGGGAGCGCCAATTGTCAAAATTTAACCTCTTTTAATTCGAATAGGATAAACCCTAAACAGCCAAATGTTTTTGAGATGGTTTGCATGTTTGAATCTGCTGACATGCTGGCATAACCATTGCAGCCGCTATTTTTCTAATAAATCAACATCTTGCACATATGAAGCGGTTACACCAAAAAGCAATTTTCGTGCTGGCTTTTGCACTTCTGCTGCCAGTCGCCGGCCGCGCGGGAGCCTTCGGCAACATTTCGGGCTTTGTCAAAGACAAAGAGACGAATGTTTCTCTGCCGGGCGCGAACATCGTGGTTGAAGGCACGAACTTCGGCGCGAAAGCCAATAAGCACGGCTATTATATCATCTATAACCTTCCGGTCGGCAAATACAATCTGCGCGTCAGCATGATCGGCTACAGCACGCTGAAACTGACCGAAGTCGAAGTCAAAACCGATTTGAACACCAGCCTCGAAGTTGCGCTGACCAGCCGGGTGTTGAATACCTCCGAAGAAATTGTGGTGACCGCGCCGCGCGTGCAAATCTTGCGGGATGTGCTGTCGAGCACGCAATATCTCAACGAAGAAACCATTTCGCAAACCACGCCGGGCTTGACGTATTATGATAAACTCGCGCTGGTGCCCGGTTTTGTCGCCAATCATATGCGCGGCAGCCGCAGTTCAAACGTGCAATATTTGATTGACGGCCTGCCGGCCAGCGGCGCGATGACGCGCGAAGCCGCGTTCACGATTCCGACGAGCGCGATTGCGGAGATGGTGGTGCACACCGGCGGCTTTAGCGCGGAATATGGCAATGTTACCTCCGGAGTGATCAACATCATCACCCGCGAAGGCCGCAATGATTTCTTCAGCGCGTTCAAGCTCGCGCAAGACTTGCCGGCGCGCCGCGACTGGAGTTATGACAATGCGCGCCGCGCGGAGTTCGCGCTCGGCGGGCCGCTCAAGCTCGGGTTGGGCGGGCCGCTCATCGACGCCAATTATCTCGTGTCCGGCAGCGCCTATCTCACCGACACGCCGTTTCGCAAGGAATTGCGCCGGCATTTTCACTCGCCCATTTTTTCCAATTATGATTTAAATTCCAAGGTGATGTTGCGTTTGTCGAGCAACACCTTTCTGCGCTGGCAGGGCTTGTTCTCCAGTTGGCAGTGGCGGCAGTATGATGAAGATTGGGCCGAGCGGATTTCCGCGTTGCCCAGGCGCTCAAACAAAAACAGCCGCATGGATTTGTCCGTGATTCAAACATTGAGCGCGGAGATGTTTTACAAAATCGAGTTGAGTTATCTCGATTTGCGCCGGCAAATCTCCGGCGAAAGCGCTGCCGGCGGGCAAACCAATGTGAGTTTCAGCAACGAACAATCATTGCCTTCGGCGTGGGGATCGGGCAGCGAACCCTGGCGCGAAAATTTGCGTGAGCAGCAGCTTCTCAGCCGCTTCAGTTTGGTGCGGCAATTAAGCCCGGTGCATCAATTTAAAATCGGAG
>SZPB01000048.1 GCA_030263535.1 Cytophagia bacterium CHB2 | reverse complement strand
TTTGTGCGTCTTCATTACGGCATGAAATCCCTCCGCCGCGCGCCACGGGTGTTTCCCGGAAACCGCGTGGCGCACCCAATCTTGCTTGGGCGCTTTTGCGCCGTCATCAAAACCCTGAAACGGAAGGTTCAAACAATAGGCGCATAAATAGTTGACCCAGGTGTTGCCGCTTCTCGGATATCCGACAACCCAAATGTTTCGCTGTGTTGCAGAGGCGTTTTCCATGACTTTCTTGCGGCTTTCGGCCTGCCCGTATTTCAACGTTGGTGATAACAACCTCTGTTTCGCGCCCAACACGGTCACGCGAAACAGAGGTCAAGAATAATTTAGGCGCGAAGGCAGGGTGCCTTTGCGGAAATCAAACATACCCCAGATCGGCGAGCCGTTGCTTCACGACACTCTCTTCTTCATCGCTGTAAGCGCCGTCGCCGTTTTTGTTCTCCGGCATGATATAGCCCAGCTCTTCGAGACGCCGCACGATTTTGGCGGCAGATTCCTGCGGCGTTTCGTTTTCGGTCTCGCAAATCACTTCGGGATTTTCCGGAGCTTCGTAAGGATCGCTGACGCCGGTGAATTCTTTAATCTCGCCGGCCAGCGCTTTTTTGTACAGGCCTTTGACGTCGCGCTGAATGCAGGTTTCAAGCGAAGCCTTGACATAAACTTCGACAAAATCCTTGATCAAGGCGCGGTTTTCATCGCGAATTGCTTTGTAAGGCGAAATCGCCGCTGAAATCGCAAAGACGCCGTTGCGGGTGAGCAAATCGCACACAAAGCCGATGCGGCGAATGTTGGTATCACGATCTTCCTTGGAAAAACCCAGGCCTTTGCTGAGATTGGTGCGCACGACATCGCCGTCGAGTACTTCAACTTTGCAGCCGCGCTGCTTGAGCAGCGGCACGAGTTGCTCGGTGATCGTCGATTTGCCGGCCCCGGACAATCCGGTAAACCAAATGGTGCAGCCACGTTCATGTTTCATTAGGAGGCTTCCTCGAATGTCATCAACTGTTAAAATATTCGATTAATCAAAGCTAGCGTACCCTCGCCTTAATTTGTAGGGGTACTCTTTCGAAATGTCATTCAGACGAATCTTGTGAAGTATTTGGCATTAAGCCGAGTACTTCACAAGATCCCCTCTGGATGACAACGGGGGTGATACAATTTTAAAGGTACCGGCACGCTTGTTCCGCCCGCTTTCCGGGCATGTTGTTCTCACTGCCATGAGGTTTTCAAACAATCCTTTTGCCGATCATCTGCGGCAGCGGCGCCATGCCGAACAGGCTCAGAATCGTCGGCGCGACGTCGTACAGACGCATGCCTTTGATCTCACGGCCGTTGCCGGGATTCGCGGGATCATGCAAAATCAAAACGCCGTTTTGCGCGTGATTGGCGTCATCCGGGCCGGTATCATTGTCAAACGTGTGAATCGCGCCGCCGCCGATCGTGCCCACACTGCGCCAATACAGATCGCCGAAATAAATCAACAGATCCGGCGGAATGTTGTTAAACTCGCGATACAAGGCCTGCGGCTTGTACACTTTGGTGCCAATCGGCTGGCCGTGGTGATCCGGAATCGCAGCGATTTGCTCGGCCAGCTCGTTGCGCAGTTGCTCGTAATCCTTCGGATCGACGACGCCTTCCGGCTCGCGGCCCTTGACATTGATAAACAAACGCGCATAGTAGCCGCCCTCCGACCAGGCGATGGTCTTGGACCAATCCACGTCGCATTTGTCGATCGCCGCCGGACTGGCCGGCTTTTGTCTGAGGGTGAGATAGCCATTCTGCAACAGCCATTCGTTGATGCAAATGCCGCCGTCCATTTTTTTCGCGCCGTGATCCGATACGATGAGTACAACGGTATCGTCGTCGATCAGGGTGAGCAGCTCGCCCAACTCGCGATCAAGATATTTGTAATACTCGCGAATCGCGTGCTCGAAGCGGTTGCCCTTTTCATAACCGCGATGGCCGGGATCGAGAAACTTCCAAAAGCCGTGATGAATGCGATCGGTGCCCATCTCCACGAACATGAAAAAGTCCCACGGTTTCGTGCGCAACCAGTGCCGCACGAGGCGAAAGCGCTTTTCCGTCATTTCGTAAATTTGGCGCAGCAGCCAATCCTTGTCTTCGGTGCGAAAGCCTTTCACATCAACCAGGTATTCTCCGACCAGGCCGGCAATCTCGTCTTGCAGCTCTGCCGGATAGGTGTACTGATTTTTGGTGGAAGGCGTCAGAAAACAAGAAACCATCATGCCGTTAACCGGGCGCGGCGGATACGTTCCGGGCACGCCGATGACCGCCACTTTTTTATCGGCTTGCGAGAGCGTGTCCCACACGCGTTCGGCTTTGACGGCATTGCCGGTTGCAATGCTGAGCTTGTCGTAACTGTGATCGGCGCGATTGCGAAAGCCGTAAATACCGAGCTGGCCGGGATCCTGGCTTGACATCATGCACGACCACGCCGGCACCGTGATGGGCGGATGGCAGCTTTCCAGTTCGCCCCAAACTCCTTTGGACATCAATTCGGCAAAATGCGGCAGATCGCTGCGATATTGCTCGAACAGCAATTCCGGTGGAACGCAATCGAGTCCGATAACCAAAACCTTGCGATTCGATGCGCCCGTTCGACCCTGATTGCCTATCATAAGCTGACACTTTCCTTAATTTCTTATCGGGTCAAATGCTTTCTGTGCTCTTGCACACTCTCTGGCGCTAAACGACAAATGAGGAATCTCTCATGAGGTGAAGGCGCAGATGAAAACGCGCAAGAGCATGAATGACTTTATTTCAATCTATCAAACCGCGGCTTGCCGGCGCACACCCTCGATCAATACCTTCACGACTTCGGCGCGGCTGCACTCGGGCGGCGGCAATTCGCCGCTGGCCAGCATGTTGCGCACTTGCGTTCCCGAAAGGGTGACGTGATGCGCCGGCGGGTGCGGGCAGGTTTTGCTCGTGACCACCGCCTGGCAGGTACGGCAGAAAAATGAATGCTCGAATTTCAGCGGCGTAATGCCCAACTCGTCCGGCTGGAATTGATCGAAGATGAGTTGCGCATCATAGGTGCCGTAGTAGTTGCCCACGCCCGCATGATCGCGGCCAATGATCATATGCGTGCAGCCAAAATTTTTGCGGCACACCGCATGAAAAATGGCCTCGCGCGGCCCGGCATAACGCATCGCCGCCGGAAACACGCTGAGCACCACGCGATTCTTGGGATAATACTCGCGCAGCAACACGTCATAGCTTTGCATGCGAATGTCCGCCGGAATGTCATCCTGCTTCGTTGCGCCCACCAGCGGGTGCAACAACAGGCCGTCAACGATCTCAAGCGCACACTTTTGAATGTATTCATGCGCGCGATGAACGGGATTGCGGGTTTGAAAACCGACCACGGTCTTCCAGCCGCGTTCGTCAAACATTTGGCGCAATTGCGCCGGCGAAAAATGATAGTCGGCAAAGGGCAATTCCGTGGGATCATTCAATTGCCAAATGTCGCCGGCGAGACAGGTATTGCCTTGCGCCAGCACGCGCGCCACGCCGGGATGCGCCGCTTCCGTCGTGCGATAGACTTCCTTCGCTTCACGGATCTTATCCGGCGAAAATTTGTCCGTGATCTTCATCGTGCCCAGAATATTTCCGTTGATTTCGATCAACGCGACGTCCTCGCCGACATGCACGCTCGCGGCAATTTCATCGGTTACCGGCAGAGTAATCGGGATCGACCAGACGCAGCCGTTTTGCAAATGCATGGTCTGCACGACGCTTTCATAGTCATCTTTGTTCAGGAAACCCGTGATGGGGCTCATCGCGCCCATGGCAATAAGCTGCAAATCGGAAATCGCCACTTCACCGAGCGGGATCTTCTTCATGTTTTGCGCGCGTTGCAGCGTCTCTTCCTTCTCTTTGCCGTGCAGCACTCGATTAATCAGAGTGCCGCCGTGGGGAATACTAGTTGGCATGCGGGATAAACTCCTCTTCAGTTATTTTGCAGTTGAATCTATTCATAATGAACGACAGGATTGATGAATTTGCGCAGCCGGACGCCGCTCTCACGCGGCGCTGGCGCTGCTGTGACGGCTGCGCCGGGTCTTGCTTTTCTTGCCGTCGCCTTTGCCGTAGTAGTAATAATGATAGTAGTAGTAGTAACTGCCGTACATGCTCTCAATCTGCACGCCGTTGAGCAGCGAGCCGAGCAAACGTGCATTGACATTTTTGAGCAGCGTGTAGGCGCGGAAAGCCGCATCGCGGTCGGTTTGGCCGGATTTCAACACGAGAATCACCCCATCCAGACGCGGGCACAACACCGCGGCGTCGGTTACAGCAATAATCGGAGGACTATCGAACAAGATGATGTCAAAAAGATCTTTCATCTCCTCCAAAGCGCGTGTCATGGCGCTGGAAGCGAGCAACTCGGAAGGATTGGGCGGCAAGGTGCCACAGGGCAAAACATAGAGATTATCGATCTCCGTCTTTTGCACGGCTTCAGACACGGAGACTTTGCCCACGAGAATGTTGGAAAGGCCGATGCGGCGATCAACTTTGAAAATGGTATGCAAAACCGGGCGGCGCAGATCCGAATCAATCAACAAAACTTTGCTGCCCATTTGCGCCATGGTGATGGCGAGATTCGAGACCGAGGTCGATTTGCCCTCGCCCGGACCGGGGCTGGTCACCAGAATCGCTTTCAACTCGCGGTCGAGCTTGGTGTACTGCAAATTCGTGCGAAACGTGCGATAGGCTTCGGAAATCGGCGATTTCGGCGCAAAATGCGTGATCAAGCGCGCCGCCATTTTTTTGGATTCGAGCGTGTCCAAATTGCCGTTCATGCCCGGCAGAACTTTGAGACGCTTGAGGGCTTCGTCTTCCTTGATCACGGGGATGGATCCCAGCACCGTGAGGCCAATGTGCTCGACATCTTCGATCGAACGCACGGAATTGTCAATGTACTCGAACAAGAACGTCAGGCCCAAGCCCAAACCAAATCCGATCAGCGCGCCGAGCACGAGATAAAGCTTCTTGCGCGGCTTGACCGGCTCTTTCGGCGCTTGCGCCGTGTCGATGATGCGAACCTGGCCCAACTGGCCGACTTCCGTGATGCGGGTCTCTTCATATTTTTCCTGCATCATCAGATAAATTTTTTCGTCAACCGTTGCCGCGCGTTCGAGACGCGCCAGGCGCAGGCTTTTCTCCGGCAACGCCTCAAGCTCCCGGCTGTATTGGTTGGTAATTTCTTTCAGCGCATCCAGCTTGGGTTGCAACGCTTGCAGGTTTGCTTCGATCTCGATTTTGCGCGCCACCAAATTTGAGCTTAACGAAACGGGATCGAGCACATCAATTTTGGTGAACTTGGCGATTTCCTCGCGCAATTGTTTATTGAGCAGCCCGATTTGATCGTCGAACTTGCGGATTTGAGGATCATCTTCACGATAATATCCCTGATTGATCAAATTCGCCGTGTAAAGCGCGCGCTTGCCCTGCAACTCGCCGATTTGCTTTTTTAAACCTTCGAAATACGGTGTAACCGAAATATTTTCGAGATCAAAATTTTGCTTATTGTCCTGCAATTGTTTGTCAACGTAAAGCAGCCGCTGTTTGTTGGAATTGAACTCGGTGAGCGCTTCATTGTAAAGCCCCTCAAATTCCGCAAGCTTGCGGATCAGTTCCTGTGTTTCGTTGGGCAACGCCACGACTTTTTGATTTTGTTTGAATGATTTCAGCTCTTCTTCCGAATGCGCCAGTTGCTTTTCAATGTTTTGCAATTGTTCTTCCAGAAAGTTTTTGACTTGCCGCACTTCCGCCTGGCTGCTGAGGCGGCTGCGCTCGCTGTAAGATTTTGCCAGCGTGTTCGTGATAAACGCCGCTTCTTCCGAAGAGGAGGCGCTGACCTTGATCTCAATCATGTCCGTATCACGAATCGGCGTGACCACAATGCGATTACGCAATTCTTCCACGATATCTGTTAGCGAGGGTTCCTCGACCGGTTCCGCGGTTCCGCCGAACAAACCGAAAATCCACTGGCCGGCATACGCAAGCAAATTGGCTTCCGCTTCGATATGCGGATGCAACAACTCGAGCTGCTCGGCAATCGGAGATTTCTGCAAGCGCTCGATGGTGGTTTCCGCCAGGCTTCGGCTTCTCAGAATCTCCACTTGATTGTTGACCATCGTCTCTTTTTTGATGAAGCCGCCGATGTCGAAGATCTGGCCTTCCATACCGCCCTTTTCTTCAATCATCAGTTTGGCCGTGGCTTCAAAAACGGGCTTGGTCGTAAAGGTGATGTAACCCGTGATCAACATGACGGCAAGAAAGGAGGCCAGAATGATCCAGCGCCCGCGGTACAGAATGCGGATGTAGTCATTGAATGATATTTGCCGCTCGTGTAATTCTTCCATGGCAGAATAGTCCTAAAAAATAATCCAAGTTGGAGGCCGGCTGGTTGTCATCCGGTACAAACGGCTGCAACACGCTGTCAAGTTTTGGGATCGATTGCGGCGCACCAAGGCGCCGGCCGGAGACTAGCGATTAATCCAAAAATAGAGCTGGCCGAGAATGGCAACCCGCGTGACGAGATCGAGCACTTTTTTGACGGAAGCATACGAGTTGGCAGTGACGACCACGGTGTCGCCGGGTTGCAACGGCGGAATAAGGCCGGCATCTCCCGTGGCAATGTACTTCTTCACGTCAACCGTCAGCACCTTGGTAGCGGTTTTGCCTCGCGCTTCGTTTGCGGATAGCATCATGCCCGGCTTCGCTTGATTGATGTGGCCGTTCAAACCGGGGGAGGCGCTGGTCGTGCTAATCTCCTGCGTGAGCGCGCGTACGATCTTGATCGATTTGATCTTTGCCTCTTCAACCGGACCGCCGGCAAACGACATCAACGAAATCAGATCCGTATCGGTCGGCACCATGTACTGGCCGGGCTTGCGGACGAATCCCCAAATGTTAACGCGCATGAGCAATTCGTCTTTATCACCGAGATAGTATTGGGCGCCGCGATAGGGCGTCGGGCCGAGCGGCTTCGCGTCATCTTCGTCATCTTGCGCGAAGCTCGGGCTGGCAAGAAAGGACAGAATGGTAGGCATGAGCAGACAGACTGCTCGCAGTAGAAAACGGTGCATGTGCTTCACCCATAGATTGAGATTCGTGGCGCTTTTCCCATCCTCAGAAAAAGCCAGTCAAATGCCGGTTACGTTCCCTGTAACACCCATTTGGCCGGAGTTCCGGCAAGACACCGCAACAACCGCACATTCCTTTGCAATCGTTAGCTGCATCTATCAGAACCGCTTGCCACATCAGAAAATTTACGAGCTAACTATAGCGACAAGGCCGGTCATTCACCGAAAAAATTTCCGCAGATTTTTAAACTTTTTTGTAACGTCCGGTTTGCCGCGCGGGAACTCTTGCTTTTTCCGGAGTTTGGGCCCTCAGTCAAAAACGTTTGTTTAGGATCGCCGATTGAATAACTTTCGCAATCTCCAATCGCGAATCATCACGAATTAAAAGCATTAGCGGCCATTCGCGTTGATTAGCGGTCTAAAGAAAATGAGTAACTTATTTAAATGACAATTCTTAGAACTTGAGTGCGTTGCAGCGCTCGGCAGCCGTTTCGGTCGGGCGGAGCAACTGAACCTCTGCAGAAATTGCCGTGATGAAATAGAATGACAGCATCAGAAATCAGGCCCTCACAAAGGGATTGAAAAGTCCGGGGCGGGCAGTGCTGCAAGAAACTTGGCAGGTGATTCAGACAAAATGGGGAATACCAATCAACAATCGATGAGTTGTTTGACCGGGAATATGACTCGCGCATAATTCCCGGCCCAACAAATTTTTGAAAGGGGTAACAACAAAACGTTCACTTGCTTCCAACCGAGGTTTTGGAGTCATTCGAATGACCAACAACAGTTTGGTTCGATATCAGTTCTTTCAGACCGTCACTCATGGCCTTGACATCCCCCAACGCGGCCTCCACCGCCGCTTTGTTCTCCAACATGATCCGTTCGTAGATTTCGCCTCGATACACGCTAATTTCAGCGGGCGCTTCGATACCTACACGGATTTGCTTTCCATGAATATCCACGATCTTGATTACAATATCATCACCAATGACGATTGTCTCACCTAACCTCCTTGTCAAGACCAGCATGTCAACTCCTTCATCATGTCTGCGCGTCTACGATTGAATAATGCGGTGCTTGGTCGAGTAACGGTCGTCAAGGAGCACCAACTGCTTGCCAATTTTCATTGCTTTGTTGACGAGAATCGGGCCACTTAAATTTACAGTGGCCAAGCGGGCATCAAGATTCATCGTTACAATAGAGTACATCTCCAAACTTTGCGGATTCTCGGCGGATAATTCGTTCAAATCACGGCGGGTAATATTGGGGTTGTAATCCGCGCAGCAGGTGGAAGGATTCATGAGCACAAAGGCAACCTCCGGATTCTCAATGCTCACCATCCACTGAAACGGCAGGAACTCTTGGGGTTGCAAAAACAAATACTTCTTGAACTTCAAAAACCCCAGCAATCCTAGCGGAAAGGTAATCACATCATCGGCGGTATAGGGGACTACGCCGAGATGGCGATGTAGAATTTCCATATCTCTCTTTTTCCTCCTCCTGGTGAACCTCGCAAATCGCCAGCTTGGGCTGGCAGTACCAGCTTTTTCGCTTCTGAAACTGTATCATTATAAAATTTTTGTACCAAACCGCAAGCACAAAATTTGTTGTCGCAAGGAGTGAATGACGCCATTCCCACCCAACGTGATTATGGAAGTCGCCGCAGCCAAAGCCCGGCACATGCCTGGACACGAAGAAACTCAGCGGAAGTAATGCACGCGAGAGGGATGCCGTTGAAGAAATGCTGGCAGGATTGCTGGGATTTGCGGGAAAGGGATTGCGGCTTTTTCCCAATTCATCTCGGGTGTGCGGCTTCACGGCGTTGTTGCAAACGCGGGCGCCACAGCTTTGTTCGACCGGGCCTTGCTGGCTTGGCCATTGCCGGCGATTCCGACCTGGTTGCGGCCGAGCGCTTTGGCCTGATACAGCGCTTCGTCGGCAAGCGCTAAAAGGGTATTGCCGTGTTCGGTGTCTTCTGGAAAAGAAGCCAGGCCCAACGAGACAGTAATTTGGCCGAGCGGCTGGGTATCGCCTTTGGGAAACGTGGTGCGCTCGATGGCACGGCGCAATTTTTCCGCCACTTTGCGGCCCTTTTCTTTGTTGATTTCGGGCAACACGATGACAAACTCTTCACCGCCGTAGCGCGCGAGAAGATCCGCTTTGCGCAGGCTTTCTTCCAGCACATGCGCCACCATTTTGAGCACCTTGTCGCCCAACAAATGGCCGTTGGTATCGTTGAATTTTTTGAAATGATCGATATCGAGCATAATCACCGACAACGCACGATCATACCGCGAGGCGCGCATGAACTCGGCTTCGTAGCGTTGATTGAAATAACGCCGATTGAATGCGCCGGTCAGTTCATCGGTAATCGACTGCTCGCGCGTTTCATGGTACAACAGAACCTTTTCAATCACGTGCCCGGTTTGCGCCGCGATTTTCTTCAAGGCTTCGATTTCGCGCGGGCTGAAGCTGTCCGGCGTGTTGCGGTAGAGGCTCACCACGCCAATCGCGTGGTGGCTGCTCGCCATCAGCGGCAATGCCAGAAACGCGCCTTGTTTGTGGCGGCGGCCGGGATGATAACTGATCGCCGCCGTTTCGTTTTTGAGATTCGACACGTAAACCGGGCGCCGCCGCCGCATCACTACGCCAAAAATATTTTTGGTATTCAGCGCCAAGCGGGCGTTGTCCGCTTGCTGCCGCGTAAAACCAAAATGGCTGTGAATCGCAAGCTCCGGTTTCTTGCCCTCGAGCAGAGCCAGGCAGAACTGTTGCGCCGGGAAAAAATCACGCACGATTTTTTTGACTTCGTGGGCGGTGCGCTCGACTTCCATCTGTTCGGTCAAAGTGGTGGCGATGCGGTAAAGGCAATAATACTCCAGGAAAAGCCGTTCCGCCTCCTGAGCAGAGGGCTTGGCAGCGCCTTTTAGCGCAGGAATCGCCGGCAATACGGGCGGTGTTTTTTCAAGGGGAGAGGTTTTGCGGATTTTCGCCATAGCGTCTCGATTCCGACCCATGTAAAACGAGCCAGGATTTTTTTTGAGTCTCCTAACATGCCACATTCTCCCTTCACTCACACACGTTTCCTGGCAGCCTACACCCAGCACGACATCCACCACTGCACACCGTCGGATCAAGCCGGCATAAAATTCCGCGAAGGCGCTTCCGGCAGGGATTTAAAAACAGAAAGGTATCGAATTAAACTTTCATACTTCATTTCCAGGCTATTCGAGCTGGCGGGCCGGAACTGAAAATTATAAAACGAATCGCGCTTGGGATGTTGCAGGCAAACACGCAGCTTGGCCTGGCTTGCGCGGCACACGGCCGTCGCGAAAAGCGAGAAATCCTGGTTGAAGTCAATGACCATGTCGAAATGGCGGGCGCGCACCATTTCAATCACTTCGTTTTTGGGCAGGCCGCCGAAATTGATTTGCGTTTGCTCATATGCCATCACCTGCATACTGTCGTGCGGGGCCACGGTTTTGGCAATATCTTTTTCGATCAGCAAATAAAATTGCGTTTCCGGGAAACAATCTCGCAAGCCAAAGAGGTATTGCCCGGCCGCCTCCACTTCTTCGGAACGGCGGGGGGCGAGGATTAACGCCGTCATGATTTGCGAGAGATAATCACGCACGTCAATGACTTCTTCTTTCTTACGACGGGCAAAAGCGAAAAAGAGATATTCTGTTATCTTTTCAATCAATTTTTTCATGAGATCGACCCGGAACCAAGTGTTTAAATCGGAGCGAAATATAAGACGCGGCGCCAAGCGAGTCAATAACTATTTCACCGCTGTAACGATTGTCACTTTTGACCTGGCATGCACGCGGGTCGATAACCCTGAATTGATGCACGCACAAAGCAACCGAACGAATCAATTTGTCCAGTCGAGTTGCAGCGCCCAGGCAAAACCGTTTTGCCTGTCGCGACTCGCAAGCTCTGGTTCCGTGGAAGCGATTTTACCGGCCAAACTCCATTTTGCGCCAAAGCGAAGATGCCAGTAAATATACCCTCGCGTACCACTTTCGCGGAGAGCTTGCACGGTGAAAACACCCGGCACATCACGTTCATAGAAGTAAAGCGGCGTGGGCGTATCAAATAGCGTGTAGCGGGCATTGATGCTAAGGCGTTGCGACAGAGCCAGGTTCACTTCCAATCCCGAAGCGGTTCCGATTTTTCGGGGTTCTGCAATGGCAGGTGAAGAGGCTTGCGCCTGATTCCCCGCCGGCGCCTGTTGCCAGGCGCGGGCCCAATCGAGGCGCGGCCGCAGACGCAGCGCTGCTCCGAATTTTTGCTCGAGTTCCAGGCGCAATGACTCCCGGAAACTTGGCGCCATTGCAGTTTTCGCGGGATTGCGAGGCTGCGCGAGCAATTCTTCCGCGCTGCTGCGGCGATAGCGCACCCGCACAAGAAACGGCCGCCGGATTTTCCATTCCACCAACGCGCCGGCGCTGGCGCGCTGCGGCGGCAAGGGCGCATCCACTGTGCGCCAAAGTGCGCGGGTGTTCTGCACAAAAAATTCGCTTACGATCTTCGGCCCTGGTTTGAGGCGCAAACCGAGAGAATAGCCCTTTTCACCTTGCGGCGCGTCATCGCTTCCCACAAAGCCGCGGCCTCGCGGGCTGTGAAAATCAGCTTCAACATGATGAATCTCGACCGTCCAAGACAACCTCGTTTCTTCGCTGCATAAAACTGCCGCAACTCCCGCGCCGCCGGAACGACTGCGGGCGGCTTCGCCCTGCAATTGCAGGCCTTTCAGCCGGCTTTTGGCAAAGACGCTCAACACATGATTCGTGCGCCCGGTGAAATTAAACTCATCTTGCAACAGATTGTCACGCCGCCAGGAATTGTCAAATTCTGAGGTATACATCAAAAATCCGATTTCATGGGCCTCGTGTAATTGGATTTTCATGCTTGCACCGAGGACTTTTTCCTGCAGATTGCGGCGCAACCTACGTTCGGTTGCAGTGCGATGGTAACCCGTCGTGCGCAAACGGACGGGATGGCCGTCATCATCCAACGTCACATCCTGACGGCGCACGCTGGTAAACCCTGAAAACGCGAGAGCGGCAAAGCGCGCCGTGGCTGCGAATCCCTGCAGCGCAGCGCTTTCGTTAGCGGCGTGATACGGCCGCACCATCCGTGCCCAACGCCGGCCGGCGGCGTGAACATCAGAGGTGATGACAACGCCATAGGGCGCCCACAATGCCAGGCCCAATCCCCATTCGATTTGATAACTTCCCAGCACTGCTTGCCAGGTTTGCGCCGGCGTTTGCTTTTGCCAGGCAACATAAAAGCTGCGGTAATCATCGAACTGCTGCTCGCCGGGATCCTTTTCTGCCAGAATGCCGGCGCCGATTTGATTGCGCTGGAGTTTAAACGAGCTATACACGCGGTAAGGCGATCCTGTCCAATTATCCTCCTGCGTTGCGGGACGGCTCACGCGCACGCGCGCGGCGGCTTGCCAGAACACCGGCGCAGCCGGCGACGTGACGCGAAAGATTTTCCGGCACAGCAACAGCGTGTCGCCGCTCGCCTGCAGCGCCTGCAAAGCCTGATCAAGATTTTCGAAATAAACCGCGGCGTTGCGCTGCTGCAAAAATATTTCAATTTGCGCCAGGGTTAAAAATGGCAGGCGGCGCAATTCGGCGGCGCCGGTGTGATTGAGATCAAGCGGCTGTGCCAGCAACTCTTGCAGAGCCGATTCGGACTCGGGATTATTTTCTTGCTCTTGCTGCAGGAAGGTTTCGAGCAATTCGTCCTGGCTATAACCGGCCCCCGCAAATAGCGCGAGCAAGTACAAATAAAAAAAATGCCGGAGAGAAAACCCCATGGCCACCTCCCCCCGTTGCCAAGCATGTTCAGCTAAAGATTTTTCCAGGCCGGAATGGTATTATCCGGCAGTTTCTTTTGCGTATACCAAAGCACCAACAGCCCGCTGAAGAACATGGCGATTGAAAGAATTTGTCCTTGCGTTATCGTCTCGCTAAAACTTGACGCCAGCTCAGCCGAGGGCGCGCGAAAAAACTCGGTGACAATACGCAACAACGCATAACCGCAGAGAAACACCGCGGTGTGAAATCCGCGCTTGAAGCGCTGCCGCGGCAGCAGCATCCACAAAATCACGAACAAAATCAGGCCTTCTGTCAAGGCTTGATAAATCTGCACGGGATGCCGCGGCAGCATGCCGGCCTCGGCATTGCGCGCAAAAATTACGGCCCAGGGCACATCCGTGACTTTGCCGGGCATTTCGCCGTTGATAAAATTTCCCCAACGCCCGAAGAACAAGCCGGGAGTGGTTGCCAGGGCCGCGCTGTCACACAACGCCAGCAACGGAATCTTGTATTTGCGGCTGAACAAAACCAGCGCAAGCAATACGCCCGCCACGCCGCCATGACTCGCCATGCCGCCGCGCCAAATCGCGAATATTTCCGCGGGATGCAGGAGATAATGCCCCGGGCTGTAAAACAACACATGCCCCAAGCGCCCGCCGATGAGCACGCCGAGAATGCAATACGTCAACAATTCCTGCAATTCCTCGCTGTTGCGCAATGGCAAAAATTCGTGGCGCCGCAACCGGTCGAGCAAAAAATAACCGGCGACAAACCCCAGAATGTACATCAAACCGTACCAGGAGATTCCCTGCAAAGGCCCCAGCTTGAATTCCACAAGAAAGGGGCTCCAGTCCTGCACAAAGTATTGACTCAATTCGCTCTCACTCTTCTTTTTTCATCGCAGGCGCCGCGCGGCGAGGATTTCGCAAAGAACAAGTGGCGGCCGGCCAACTGGCCCGGCAAATTGACGATTAGGCGTGGTCGAAACGGGTTTAAATTTGTTCCGCAGGAATGCCTTGCTCAATCAACATCACCGGGATGCCTTCATCGACGCGATAGATGGTTTTGCGATCGCGCGTGATCAGCGCTTCACTCAGCGGCTTTTTCACGGCGGCGCCGTCGACTTGCTTGATTTTGCCGGCGGCAATGGCGCGGTTCAATTTCGCGAGATCATCCGCAGACAACAACTCGACCGGCACCTTGGATTGCGGGCAGCAAAGAATGTTGATGAGTTCTTGATCCATGTCGTCACTCCTGGTTGGTTTACTGATGCGATGGTAACAATAGCAGAAATCCGGCTCCTGCCGGACATGATTTCAATAGCAAGCTTTCGTAGAGGGAAAGAGAAAATCGGCGACGCAGGAAAGTTTAATGCACCCCGTGACACGTCGTACAAGTTTGGCACAAGCGCCGATTAACCCAATGCGCGCGCGCCACCGCCAAACCGCCGGCCACGACCAAGCCGGTTTCCGCAAGCTGATGCGCATCGCCGACGAGCCAGCGTCCGGCGAGCAGCAGAATAATGCCGCCCATCAACAATCCCACGACGCGAAATCGCCGGTGGTGCAAATAGCCGTGAATCATCGAGATGACACCCAGCGCAATCGCGCCGATGACGGCGGCATTTTCAAACCAATCCGCTGCCAGAAAGCCGATTCCCAACAACGGCAACATGCCAAGAACGAGCGGCGTCAACAAACAATGCACGGCGCAGGCCGTTGAGGCCAGTGTGCCGAGCGAGTCGAGATAGTGTGAGATGGTTTTCGCAGACATGCAAGATTTGCGGGATGTTGGCGGCCCGGGTAGCGTGCCCGTGTGGTGCGGGCGCTGCAAGGGCAAATTTCTCCAGCCTCAGGCCGCCGGCTGCTCCGAGGCCGCTTTTTTTGCAGGAACCGCGCGGGGATCTTTCTTCGGGCTGCTGAAGTGCAGCTTTTCACCGCGGGCGCGCAAATCACGCAGCACTTTTGCAATGCCGATTTTGTCGATGATCTTCATACCGTGCGTCGAAACCGTCAACGTGACGAAGCGATTCTCATCCGGCACCCAATACCGCTTGCGTTTGAGGTTCGGAAAAAACTTTCTCTTGGTCACATTATGGGCGTGACTGATTTGGTTGCCGGAGGCGGTTCCCTTGCCGGTGACTTGACATTGGCGCGACATCGTTGAGCCTTCCTTGAATTCGAATAAATTTTAAATAACCTGCGCGCAAACGCGCGTTTCTTATTTGATCTTTTCAATCTCGTCGAGCGAACCCAGCTTTACGTGACGTTCCAAAAACTTCCAGCTTCCACGTCCCGTTTTTTTGGATTCGATATATTTGACCACGACGCCGCTGTGCCCGCTTTTTTGTTGCTTGGCAACCTTATCGGCAAAGGCTTGTTGCTTGGCCATGACATTCTCCTGCTTAAATTTTTATGAAAAGCGATCTTGCAAAATTTTGATTCGGCTTAAACAAAAGCGGCTGCGAATTTAATAGCTAACGCCCTAAGATGCAAGCTAAAATTTGGCTTGCCTTTAGCCCATTTTCATGCGTTGTACCAGATAACTGCGCAAAGCAAAATCAAGGGGTTGATCACTCACAAACATTTCGTGGGTGATATTTTGTTCATGCAGGCTTTGCTTCAACTCCGTAAGATGTTGCGTCAATGCGGCAAGATAGGCTGAACGCGCCTGCTCCGCCTCCACATCAACAATTCTGCCTGATTCCAAATCCTCGAATGCCAGGAATCCCTGATGCGCAAACGTCAACTCGTTGCGCGCCATAATTTGCAAAAGTAAAACTTCATTTTTATAGGCGCGCACATGCGCGAGTGCAGCAAGAATTTCATCGGCTTGTTCGTGCATATCGGTGACCACCACCAGCAATTCCCGTTTTTGTGCGGCGGCAAAGGCATTTTCCAGATCGGCCAGCCCCGGCCACACCCCGGCCGGCCGCGCGACCTCGAGCTGGTGCAAAACGTGATGCAAATGCTGGCGCTCGCGTTTGGGCGCCAGCGAGAGCAAGCGCGCGTTGTTCAGAATGGCAAGGCCAATGGCATCGCCTTGTGTGTGCGCAAGATAAGCCAGCGCCGCCACGAGAAAGCGCGCATAATCGAATTTCGACAAACCTGCCTCGGTGTGCGCCATTGAAGCGCTCGCATCGAGCAAAAAACGAATGTTGATACTCGTGTCAACATCGGATTCCCGCACAAAAAAACGATCGGAGCGGGCGTACCGTTTCCAATCAATGCGGCGCAAATCATCGCCCGGTTGATAGCTGCGATATTGATTGAATTCCAGGCCCGCGCCCAGCTTGGGGCTTTGGTGCATACCGAGCATGAAACCGTCCACCACGGTTTTGGCCAGCAGCGCCAAATCCGAAATCGCCGCCAGCACGTGGGGGTCGATAAACCGGTACGAAGAAACTGCCATGAGACGAAAGGGATTTTTAAAAGATGCAGAAAAATTACGAATGACAATTAAATTTTTGCAAACGCCTCTTCGCGCAACAACCGCTGAAACCGCGCGTAAAAACGCCACCAAATCAGCCAAGACGATTTCATCAACTCATTCATTCTCATTCACCATACTTAATCTTGAGGTGTCTCATGAAGCGATTGTTGCACATCTTTACCGCCGCGGCGCTCGGCGTTTGCCTGTTGGCAGCCAGCCCCAGCTCCGCCTCTGAAAAAGCAATCAATTGGAAACACGTCAGCAAGAACCTGGTGCGCGCGCTGTCTTCCGACAACGAAGGACTGCGTCAATCGGCGATGCACTTCTACATCGAAAACGCGGACAAACTCGACATCGACGTGGCCGTTTATGACGTCATGCGCGTCTACCGGAATCACAAAGATGAACGCGTGCGCAAGCTGGCGCTGGTCACCCTCTATAAAATGCAGAACAAGTGGGCGATGGAATTCTTGAAAGTCGATTTGAGATTTCAGGATTCCGAGGAATTGAAGAAGATGGTCGCCGCCATCCTGCAAGAATACGAAAACGGCAAGAACAAAGCTTCGTAAGCATGCCTACCTTCCTCATAGAAAGGACCCTTGACCTATTTCCTCACCGGAGGGTTAAGGGTCTTTTTTCATTACAAACCGCGAAAACGCAAAGTACTGAAGAAATGTTCCACCGGATGAACGCGGCCAACGGATTTCGCTGGGAGAAATCTTGGAAATCCGCTTCAGGCCAGCGGGCTGCGCGGCTCGGAAACATGCTGCAACAATTCTTTCGTCACGTCATCCGGTCGAATGCGCTCGGCCTCTCCTTTGAAGTTGATCAAAATGCGATGGCGAAAAACCGAGGGCGCCATGGCCTGCAAATCCGCCAAAGTCACGGCAAAACGGCCATGCACTAACGCTCGCGCTTTTGCGGTCAGAATCAACGCCTGCCCGGCGCGCGGTCCGGCGCCCCATCTCACCCATTGCTTCACCGCGCTTATGGCGTTCTCATTCTCCAACGGCCGCGTCGCGCGCACCAGGCGATTGGCATAGCCGATCAAATCCTCTTGAATGCTCACCTCGCGCGTCACGCGTTGCGCAAATAGAATGTCCTCCGCCTGCATCACCGGCTGCAGGTCAACCTTCCGGTTTCCCGTCGTGGTCGCGAGAATGTCGAACTCTTCACGTTCGCCGGGATAATCAATCGTGACGTACAACAAAAACCGGTCGAGCTGCGCTTCCGGCAAGGGGTAGGTGCCGGCTTGCTCGATGGGATTTTGCGTGGCGAGCACGAAGAACGGACGATCGAGCGCATAGGTCGTTTTGCCGTAGGTGACTTCGTACTCTTGCATTGCCTCCAGCAGCGCCGCCTGCGTTTTCGGCGGCGTACGATTGATTTCATCCGCCAGCACGATGTTCGCGAATATCGGGCCTTTGTTGAATTTGAAGAAGCGCTTGCCGGTGGCGTGATCCTCTTCGAGGATTTCCGTGCCGACAATGTCGGTTGGCATCAAATCCGGCGTGAATTGAATGCGTTGAAAAGAAAGATGCACGGCCTCGGCGAGCGTGCGAATCATCAATGTTTTTGCCAGTCCGGGGACGCCTTCGAGCAGACAATGCCCGCCGGCCACGAACGCAATCAACAGCTCTTCAATGGTTTGCGTTTGTCCGACGATGCGTTTCTGAATCTCATGTTGGAGCGCCGCGAGTTTGTGCAGCAACCGCTCAACTTCGTGCTCTGAAATTTCCATAGTTTGCTTGTTTGATGAAAGACACGTGGATTTCCATTTTACCTTTTGACAGCCGGCGAGACTATTCGTTCAAGCGCATTCATGAATTTTATTGCGTGCCAGGAATTCAGCTTGACTTTAGACGCAAAAAAACTAAATTCTTTGTCTTCAAAAACAACGGTTATTCCGCCTTTTTATAAGAATTAACCAGATCATTTGATTTTTTATGGCAAAAGGATGATGGTCATGGATAAGCTGACGATTGATGATATTGATCTGAAAGAGAAACGCGTGTTGGTGCGCGTCGATTTCAATGTTCCGCTGGATAACGGCACGGTCACGGACGATACGCGCATTCGCGCCGCCCTCCCAACCATTAAAAAGCTGCAGCAGGCGAACGCTAAAATCGTTCTCATGTCCCACCTCGGCCGTCCCAAAGGCGGCCCCGACTCCAAATATTCTCTCATGCCGGCGGCCAACCGGCTGACCCAGCTTCTCGGCAAAAATGTGGAAATGGCGCCGGATTGCGTGGGCGGCGATGTGGAGGCGATGGTGAATAAAATGGCGCCGGGTGAGATTCTCATGCTGGAAAATGTTCGCTTTCATCCGGAAGAGGAAAAGAACGACCCCAATTTCGCCAAGCAATTGGCCGCGCTGGGCGAGGTTTATGTCAATGATGCGTTCGGCTCGGCACATCGCGCGCATGCTTCCACGGAGGGCATTGCAAAAATTCTCAAAACCGCGTCCGTCGCCGGTTATCTCATGAAGGCGGAATTGACCGCGCTGGGCAAGATGCTCGGCGATGCGCCCCGGCCTTATGTCGCCATCCTCGGCGGCGCGAAGGTTTCCGATAAAATCGAAGTCATTCATACCATCATCACCAAAGTTTCGCATTTGCTCATTGGCGGCGGCATGGCTTATACCTTTCTCAAGGCGCAAGGCCATGAAATTGGCAACTCCCTGCTCGAAACGGACAAGCTCGCGGTCGCGCAAAATGTCATGCGGGTGGCGGAATACTCGAATCCGCGCAAGCCGGTCAAGCTGGAATTGCCGAGCGATCATGTTATTGCCAGCGGCATCGACGGCGCCGATGCCGTGCCGCATGCCCTGATTGACATTCCGGCGGGCAAACTCGCCGGCGATATCGGGTCGCAAACCCTCGAACGTTTTCGCACACTGATTTTGCAAGCCAAAACCATTTTGTGGAACGGGCCGATGGGCGTGTTCGAGCGTGCGGCATTTGCTGCGGGCACAATGGGCGTGGCGCAAGCGGTGGCGGAAGCAACCAGCAAGGGCGCATTCAGCGTGGTGGGCGGCGGCGATTCCGTGGCTGCCCTGTCAAAATCCGGTTTGACGGATAAAATCTCACACGTCTCGACTGGCGGCGGCGCCTCATTAGAGTTTCTCGGCGGGAAAGATCTTCCGGGAGTCGTTGCGCTGACCAAAGCGCCCACGAAATAAGTTTTTTCTGTTTTGGCAAATCCAACTCGGGAGCTTCCGGCTTTTCGAGTTGGATTTATTTTTTGTTCACAACCGGATGATGTTCTCCGGCAATACAGGTGTCTCAATAAAATTTTGATTTGCGTGGCCGTTTAAGCAGCAATTCGCGCCAACCATCAACTTTAAAATATAAATTATACAGCAATTGCTTCATCAGCCGCAAAGCCTTTGTTTGCCGGTATATTTTTTGATGGTAAACAACTGGCGCAGCGCCGGGGTTAATCGAACCGCGTTTAGATCAACCTGCTGTAGGTAAGCCGCTGCACGGCGTAAATATGCGCCCGGGCTTTCAACTCTGCAAAACTCCGGCTGTTTGAATCATCAATGAAATGAATGTATCATGATACCGCATACCGAAACGTTCATGTGGGGCGTTTTCAGCGTGGCCATCCTCGTCATGCTGCTTATAGATTTGGGCATTGTCAATCGTAAATCTCACGCCCCTTCGATGAAGGAAGCGACGCTATGGTCGATCATTTGGATTGGCGCAGCGTTCTTATTCAGCGCCGGCATCGGCTATGTTCTCAGCCCCAAGCATGCCACCGAGTTTCTCGCCGGTTATCTCGTGGAGAAATCGCTCAGCACCGACAACCTCTTCGTGTTCATCATGATCTTCTCCTATTTCAATGTGAAGCCGGAGCACCAGCCGCGCATTTTGAAATGGGGCATCATCGGCGCAATTGTGATGCGCGGCATTCTCATCGTGGCGGGCGCGGCTTTGGTTCATCAATTTCATTGGATGATGTACGTGTTTGGCGGCCTGTTGCTCTACACCGTCATCAAAATGATTTTTCTCGACGGCGAAACCTTTGACCCGAGCAACAACAAACTTCTGCGCTTGCTGCAGCGCTTCGTCAAAGTGCAACCGCATTACAGGGGCGACCGCTTTTTCGTGCGTGAGAACGGCGTGTGGCACGCGACGCCGATGCTGCTGGTCGTGCTCGTGATCGAAAGCTCGGATTTGATCTTCGCCGTCGATTCGATTCCCGCCATTTTTGCCATTACCACCGATACGTTCATCGTCTTTTCCTCGAATATTTTTGCAATTTTGGGCTTGCGCGCGCTGTATTTCGTGCTCGCCGGCATGGCCAAGAATTTTGCGTATCTCAAGCCCGGCATTATTTTCATCCTGTTCTTCGTCGCCGTAAAAATGCTGATCATCGATTTTGTGAAAGTGCCGGAATGGCTTTCGCTTGCCGTCATCGGTGTGACACTCACCATTTCCATTGTCGCGTCATTGTTCCGCAAACAACCGGCGCTGGCGCTGCAACCGCTTCCCGCTTCCCCCGCCGCCGGCAGACAGCTTAAACCACATCTCGAATCTCGCAACGGCAAATCCCCATCTCGCCATAAACATTCTAAAACGCCGCACCTGCCCGCGTCCGCGAACGGCAAAAAAGAACATCCGGCAAAGCCCCAATCTGAAAAAGTTCCGCATTCCCGCCACGATTGACGAAGGCGTTGCATCTTCCGCTGAAAATAATTAGTTTCAGCCGATGCTTTTTCAACGAACGGCAGGAAATTCCGGCGCCGCGCGATGACATGCGGATTGTTTTACCGTTTTCTTCGCAGCCGCCGGCGCTTTTCTTGGTTGCGTAAATTTTGGGAGCAGCGCGGTACCAGCGCTTGCACCAACCCCGGCCTCCGGCATGATCCTCATTATCGATGATGATTTTTCCGTAACCGCATCATTGGCTTTGCTGCTCAAGCAAGCGGGCCTTGCGGCGCAGTCCGCCGCTTCTCCTCAGGAAGCCCTGCAAAAATTAACGCACGAAAAATTCGACCTCATTCTGCAAGACATGAATTTCTCCCGCCGCACCAGCGGCGAAGAGGGCATCGCGTTGCTCAAGGAGATCAAACAACGGCAGCCGCACGCGCCCATCATTCTCATCACCGCCTGGGGTTCCATCGAATTGGCGGTAAAAGGCATGCAAGCGGGCGCCTCGGATTTTATCACCAAGCCCTGGTCTAACGAACAACTGTTGCAAGCGGTCAAAACCGCGCTCAAACTTTCTGCTGTCAGCGCCGAACCCGCTCAAACCGCAATCACGCGCGAAGCGCTGGAAGCACAGCATGATTTCAGCAACCTCGTGGGCCGCGCGCCGAATTTCCTGCGCGTGCTCGATCTTGCCGGCCGCGTGAGCGCTACCGAGGCTTCGGTGTTGATCACCGGCGAAAGCGGCACCGGCAAAGAGTTGATTGCCGAGGCCATTCATCGCAACAGCGAGCGCAAAGACGGCCCCTTCATCAAAGTCAATCTCGGCGGCATTTCCGCGACCTTGTTCGAAAGCGAGATGTTCGGCCACGTGAAGGGCGCCTTCACCGATGCGCGTTATGATCGCAAAGGCCGGTTCGAGCTTGCCGACGGCGGCACGATTTTTCTCGATGAAATCGGCGATCTCGATCCCAGCGCGCAAGTCAAAATGCTGCGCGTGCTGCAAGACCGGACTTACGAGCCGCTCGGCTCCAGCCGCAGCCGCACCGTGGACGTGCGCGTGATCTCCGCCACCAATCGCAATCTTGCCGAAATGGTAAGCCGCGGCGAATTCCGCGAGGATTTGTTATATCGTTTGAATTTGATTGCGCTGCACGCGCCGCCGCTGCGCGAGAGAGTCGAAGATATTGCCTTGCTGGCGCAGTATTTTTTGCAGAATCTCGGCAAGGTATATCGCCGCCCCAACCTGAGCGTGAGCGCCAAAGCGCTGCACTGGCTGCAACAACAACCCTGGCCCGGCAACGTTCGGCAATTGCGGCATGTGATCGAGCGCACCGTCTTGCTGCACGGCAAAGACACGCTCGACGCCGCGGATTTCATGCAGGCGCAGGCGATGCAACCGGCGACAAGCGATAAAGACACACTGCCCGCGGTGGGCAGCATGACGCTCGACGACATGGAAAAAGCCATGATTGAAAAGGCCATGAAACATCATGACGGCAACATCAGCAAAGTCGCGGAGGCGCTCGGCCTGAGCCGCGCCGCGCTCTATCGTCGCTTCGAAAAATTCGGAATCACGCCGTGAGCTTGCGCCGAAAGTTCATTCTCTACTTGCTTGGCATTCACCTCTTGTTCGCGGGCGTTGTCGCTTTCAGCTTGTGGGAGCATCGCGCCTGGCTGCTCGCGCTTGAAGTTTTCTTCCTGCTCTCGTTTCTGCTCGCCGTACGGTTGCTCAACGCCTTGTTCAAGCCCATCGACCTGGTGCTAACCGGCGCCGAGTTTATCAAAGAACGTGATTTTACCTCAAAATTCCTCGAAGTCGGCCAGCTCGAGATCGATCAACTCATCGTGGTTTACAATCGCATGATCGACCAGCTCCGCGAAGAGCGCACGCGCTTGCAGGAAAAGCATTATTTTCTCGAACGTGTGCTGCAAGCGTCGCCCTCGGGCATCATCACCTGTGATTTCGACGAGAAAATTTCCTACGTCAATCCCGCCGCCGAAAAGATTTTGCAGACGCCGGCGGAGGCATTGCAGGGCAAAACACTGGCCGGGCTTGACACCCGTTTCGGCGAGAGCCTGAACCTCATGCGCGCCGGCGAATCACAGATCATTCACCTGCAAGGCCGGCGCCGCGTGAAGTGCCAAAAATCGCAATTTCTCGATCAGGGTTTCGCGCGCACATTTATTTTGCTGGAAGAATTGACGGAGGAATTGCGCCGTTCCGAAAAAGCGGCTTATGAAAAACTCATCCGCATGATGTCGCACGAAATCAACAACTCCACCGGCGCGGTGCAATCGCTGCTGCACTCCTGTTTGAACTATCAAACACAATTGCGCGAGGACGATCGCCGGGATTTTGCCAACGCGTTGCAGGTGGCGATTTTGCGCATCGATCATCTCAACACGTTTATGCGCGGCTTTGCGAATGTGATCAAACTCCCGCCGCCGCGCAAGCAGCCCTGCAATCTCGCCGGGTTGCTGCACGACATCGAACTGTTGCTCAAAGCCGAATGCGAACGCCGCAACATTGTTTGGAAGCGGGAAATACCCGCACCGCTGCCGGCCGTGGCGCTGGACAAAAGTCAAATGGAACAGGTGTTCATTAACATTTTCAAGAATGCCATGGAAGCCATCGGCGAAAACGGCGTGATCACGGTGCGCAGCGGCGAAAAAAACGGCAGAGTCTTTGTCGTCATTGAAGACAGCGGCAGCGGCTTCACGCCCGAAGTACGGCAGCATCTCTTCACCCCATTTTTCAGCACCAAAGCGCAAGGCCAGGGCCTCGGCCTGACCATGATTCAGGAGATTCTAACCCAGCATCAATTCGAATTTTCCCTGGAAAGCGCGCCTACCCAGTTTGTGATTTATTTTAATTGAACAGAATTTCGTTCGTGTTGAATATTGCTCTTGCTCGAACGATTTTGATTTCTTCCTCGCTCAGGCCGTACAATTCGTAAACGAGTTGATCGATTTGTTTGTCGGTGGCTTCGATTTGGCGCTGCAGGGCAGTTTTGTCGTGGCTGATTTTGGCGGCGGCAAGTTGTTGGTGCAGGGCGAGCATGCGTTCGACCAAGGCCACCATGCGGTCGTGGCGGGATTTGCAAACTCCGATAGGAGTGGCATGTTTATAGACCAAGAAACCCCAACGTTTTGCCAACTCCGGAGGAGTGGCATGTTGCCGGTGTTTTGCGGGCGAAAACGCCTGAATCTAAATGTCACTCCTTCGGAGCATCGGTGTCAATTTAAAGGGTTGGGGAGAAAGCAAAAGCCCCAACGGGGCGGCCTATGAAAGCTTGGGGCAA
>SZPB01000047.1 GCA_030263535.1 Cytophagia bacterium CHB2 | reverse complement strand
TGGTGGATGTGGTTGCTGAGCATCTGGGTCACGGTGAGCGGCTGCCTGGGTGTGTTGCTGCAAAAGTGGCTGCCCAAAATTCTCAGCTCCGGCCTGGCGCTGGAAGTGGTGTATGAACGCATTCCCGAGCTGATTGCTGAAATTCGCGAGCAGGCGAATGCCCTGATGCAAACCTGCACTGATCCGGTGCGGGATTTTTACCGCGAGCATGTTGCCGTGGCCCTGGCCTCGCCGCAGCCGCGCTGGATTTATTATCTCGACATCACCGGCGGCATTCAAGCGCGCGTCAAAAAATTCGATTACCTGCGCCGTTTTCTGCCCGCCGCGGAAAAAGAAAAACTGAACACGCTCGAATCGTATTACAAAACTAAACTCGAAATCGACGCGCATTATACGTTGCAGCGTGCGCTGCGCTGGTGGCTGTATCTGCACGTGCCGGCCTCTCTGGTGCTGCTCGCGCTGGTCGCGCTGCACGTGTTTGCCGTGTGGTATTATTGATCACCTCATTCATCAATGATTGGCTAGAATCACTGTGGCAAAGACAGAAGGCAACAAAGGCGTTTTTGGCAAATTGCAGCTCGCTCTCGCGCGCCGCTATGTTTTTCCGGAATCGCGGCGCAGCATGATCATCCTGGGAGGCGTGGGGTGTCTCGGTGTGCTGGCCTACTTCGTGATCGATTTTGCCTGGCTCAAGAGCAGCTTTACCGCCAGCGGCCCAGTGTCTTCGTTTCATGCGAACTTCGAGAAGGATTGCAGCTCCTGTCACGAACAATTCAAAACGGCCACCAGCGCAAAGTGTTCGGTCTGCCACGAGAAAACCGGCGATGCGCTGGGCGTGTATTCGTTCGCTGCGCACGACGTTTACCGTTCGGGCGATTTGAGCCGCATCAAGACGAATGCCGAGGAGCATCAATGTTCGACATGCCACCTCGAACATGCGGGCCGCGAAGCGATGATCACCGAGGTGCCGGATGAACGCTGCACGGCCTGCCATGAATTCGGCTCCTTCAATCGCAATCACCCGCAGTTTGATTTTGTGGCGCAGCAAACCCCGGATGATTCGACCCTGCGCTTTCCTCACATTCAACACGTGAAGGAAGTGGTCAAGCAAGAAAAGTTGACGGATATCGAACGCGCATGTTTGTATTGCCACAATCCGCAGCCGGACGGCAAGCATTTCGAGCCGATTGCCTTCAACACGCATTGCAGCTCATGCCATCTGAAATCGAACAGCGAAACGCCGCCGCTGCGCATCCGCCGTTTGGGTGATCCGGCGCCGGGCGTCGAGCTGCTCGACGATATGCAGCGCCGCGGCGGACCGGCGATGGTGTGGGCAAAAAACATGAGCGCGAGCGAGTTTCAAATAAAATCCGGCAATCGCGTGGTCAAATCACCGATCCGGCATGCCGACCTGTGGATTCTGGAGAATTTGCGCACGCTGCGGCGCATGCTTTATCCTGAAAACGGTTTGACGGATTTGATTAAGGCAAATGGGCACAGTGCAGCCCCGCATCAGATGCAGATGATGCAACCGGTTTATGATGAAGCATTGCAAACCTTGCGGGGTTATGCCGAGGCGTTGCGCGGTCGCCCCGAGCCGGAGCTGCAACGAGAGCTGGTTAAAATCGATTCGTTGCTCAAAGTCGCGCAAAATAAAATACGCCGCCAGACGTTTGCGGCAAAAGACGCCAAGCTTTTCATGCCTGCGATGAAACTCAATTCCCGGGTTTCTCCGGAACAGGCGCAGGAGATCAATGCATTCGCCGACGATCTCACGCGGCGCTGCCAACGGTGCCATGTCGTCGCAAATGCCGCGATTCAGCGCGTGCAAAAAGATCAGCAAGTTTTGCGGCGCGCCGAGTTCAATCATCGTGCGCATATTTTGCAGCGGCGTTGCCTTGATTGCCATACGGAAATTCCGATTTTGGCGCAGACTACAGCGGCGGCCACAACGCAACCGGTGCGCGACCAATCCGCCATTCAAAACATTCCGGAGATTGCGAATTGCCGCAGTTGCCACAATTCTTCGGAGACGTCGAATCGTTGTGTCACGTGTCATTTTTTTCATCCGAACAAAACCAATCGTTCGAGTCTGTTGATGTATCTTGATTGATCCCATTCCTCATTGTTTTGAGGGCATCACATGAAAGCCAAATTCTTCTGCACCACCGGCATGCTGGCCGGGGCAAAATTCGAGATCGGTAGACAGGCGACCATTGGAAAAAACGGCGGTAACACTATCGTGCTGGATCCACCGCAGATTTCCGATCGCCATGCCCGCATCTTTTGGGATGACGCGCAAAAATGCTATCGGCTTGAAGATCTCGGCAGCCGCAATGGCACGCAGCTCGATGGCATGCGCGTGCAGCGCCGGGAGAAGCTGGGAGCGTTGCACATTATCACGCTAGCGGGAATGTTTGATTTCGTTTTTCAAGCGCTGCCCGACGAGGGGTTGCCGGTAGCGAGGCAGAATGGTTTCAAAGTACAAACGCCCGCGCGCTTGAACGGAAGCGCTCAAAATCAAATCGGGCCGGCCAAACCGGTTTTCATCAAACGCGAAGCGCCGGCGCGCGCGCGGCGGCGTTCGAGTTACAGCCGCACGATGATCGAGGCGCTGCCGCCGTCCTTTTCGGGCGCGTCGTTCGAAGCAGAAAAATTCCAGAAATTTCAACAAACCAGGATCGAAGCGGCGTTTGACGCGAGGGGGTGGCCGCGCAAAGCAACAGACTTTTTGCTCGAAGTCAAAAACACCGGCGGCGGGTGGCAAAATTTTCAGCTCAACGCCGGAGAAAATGTTGTTGGCCGCGCGCCGGAATGCGAAGTGTGCATCGATGATCCTTCGATCTCGCGCCGGCATGCCGTGCTGGTGGTTAATTTTGACAAAGTCAGCGTGCGCGATTTGGGCAGCCGGAATCATACGTTTGTCGGTGATGAAACCGCGCTTACGGAAATCGCGATTCCGCTGCAGGCGCCGCTGCGTTTCGGCGCAATCGAAGCGCGCGTCGTCACGAACGCCGCCTGAACGCCAAACCAAAGTTTTACCGATCGCAACAACAAAGATATTCATTCAAATTGCCGAAGGAGAGATTTTTAGTATGTCATTCACAGTCGGGCAGCCGTCTCTTCGCCGTGCGGGTGGCGCCAGTTGGAAGGCGTGGTGCTTGTTCATTTTATTTTTTGTGTTCGCGTTGTATACGTTCATCCTCGCGCTGAGTGGATGTAGTCCGGCCAGCAATCCCATGCAAGCGATTACGCCCGCGCAACCGCCGATGTTGACGGTACAGGACGTCCAGACGCTAATGACGCAAGCGGTCGATGTTGCCGAGCAAATGAACGAAAAAATCAATGTCGCGGTGATGGACCGTGAAGGAAATGTCCTGGGCGTTTTTCGTATGAACGGCACACGTTCAGCGGGGCCGGCTTCGGAAGCCTTGCTCGGTGAAATCGCCAAGGCGCGTACGGCTGCCTATTTAAGCAGCAATCAACACGGTTTCACCACATTGACGGCGTGCTACATCACACGCGCGCACTTTCCGCCGCGCGCGAATAATACCGTTGCCGGGCCCTTGTTCGGCGTGCCGTTTTCACAAATCGCCACGAGCGACATTCAACCGAACGGCGGGCCGTTGCCTCCGCTTGGGCCGCCGCAACCGAATCCCCGCAACATTCCGGGCTTGACCAGCATCTCCGGCGGCGTGCCCATCTTCAAAAATGGTGCATTGGCCGGCGGGCTTGGCATCAGCGGCGGCTCGGATACGTTTGTCGCGAACCCGCCGAATCCTCCGGTCGCTTCGAATTTGTTGAACAACATGTTTATTTATTGCGAAGGCGTCTCACGAGATGAAGTGATCGCATTGGGCGCCGTGCGCGGCTATGAAGTTCCCAACGACAAACGCGGCGACACGATATTTTTGGATGGCATTCAATTGCTGTACGCCAACACCTCGGCGCCAAATTTTAATTTCAGATTGACGTGGGACAGCCTGGCAACACGCGGAACCGTCGATCCCAATTTTCCCATTCAAGCAACTCTGCCGGCGAAAATGCCGATGGAAGGTGAAGTGATCATGGATGCCAGCCATGATTTTCGCATGAAAGACGGGGCCTTGCTTACCGCCGCAGAGGTGCGCCAAATCATTACACAAGCGGTCACCCGCGCCGGCCGCACGCGTGCGGCGATTCGCCGCCCCATCGGCAGCCCGGCGCGCGTGTTCGTCGCGGTGTCCGATCTTGACGGCACAATTCTCGGCATCTGGCGCATGGCAGATGCAACAATGTTCAGCATGGACGTTGCTGCACAGAAAGCCCGCTCCGCGGTTGCTTTCAGTAATCCCAATGATGCCATGGGAATGCAGATGCGCACGCTGCTGGGAGTGCCTGCCGGTGCGCCTTTGGCCGTGAGCACGCGCGCGGTTGGTTTTTTGAGCCAGCGGTATTATCCCCCGGGGATTGACCAGGGCGCGCCGCCGCAAACGCTGCCTTATGAAAGCGGGCCATTTTATCAGAATGTCGATGGCGTATTTGATTTCACCATGCAGCAAACCATGCAGAATCGCGCGCCGTTTCAAAACGGCTTGCAGGTTTTTCCCGGCGGCATTCCGCTTTATAAAAATGGCCAGCTTGCCGGCGGCATCGGCGTGAGCGGCGACGGCGTCGATCAAGATGATTATATCGCGGCCGGCGGCACGATTGGTTTTGAAGCGCCGGCGAGCATTCGCACGGATCAGTATTCTTACAAAAATGTCAAGCTGCCTTATATCAAATTTCCGCGCCAGCCGGAATTGCCCTGAGGCAAACATGTTTGCAGGAATGCCTCCGAACGGCATTTCCTCAAATAAATTCGCGTAGGCGCTATGCATGTGAATTCGCAATCAAAAGATTTGATTACCGTTGGACGTTTGCGGCAAGAGGCCGCGCGGAGAGTCTGAACGTCCACAATCAATTGAACGATGAACGTTTTTAAATACTGCCGCTTGATTGGAATAATTGTACTCAGCAGTCTCGGCTTGCTCGACGCAGCCATGTATGAAGCCCTTGCGCAAAGGCGCGCGGCGCGCGATTCGATTCGCGTCAAAAAAGAAAACGCCATGGGATCGCGCACGCGCATGAGTGCCCGCCGATCGGCGGCGCGCGACTCATCCCAAATCAAAAACGAAATCATGACCGGGTCGCGTACGCGCGCGGCCAGACGCCGGGCAACGGCGCGCCCACCCCAGCCGCCGGCGCCGCCCGTACAAGATTTCGTGCCGATCACGGATCGTTGGGAGGAAATCAAGCCGCCGGAGTATGAGTTGAATGTCAAAGGGCGTTGGCATGATCCTTTCAATCAAAACAAACTCAAGGGCGATTATCCCATCATCGGCCAAAATACTTTTTTGATTCTGACCGCTGCCACGGATAATTTTCTCGAATCTTCCTGGCTGCCCACGCCCAGCGGGGTGAGCACAGCAAATGCGCAGAGCGCCAACTTTTTTGGCAACGGCAGGCGCTTTCTGGCAATCGAAAACCTGCGTTTCACGATTGATTTGTATCAGGGCAATGTTGCCTTCAAGCCGCGTGATTGGGAGTTGCGCATCACGCCGGTATTCAACCTGAATTATATCGATCTGAACGAGAACAACACCCTGCGCATCAGCCCGCGCAGCCGCACCGATCGCACCGATCGCCAACTGGCGTTTCAGGAATTGTCGCTGGAAAAGCATTTGTTCAATGTCAGCGATCGTTTTGATTTCATCTCGTTCAAAGGCGGCATTCAACGCATGTTCAGCGACTTTCGCGGTTTTATTTTCAGCGATTTCAATTTGGGCGGCCGCCTGTTTGGCAATCTCAGTTCGAATCACTATCAATACAACCTGGCTTATTTTTACATGCTGGAGAAAGACACAAACAGCGAGCTGAATACCGTCTTCGATGATCGCCAGCAGCAGGTTTACCTCGCGAATATCTATAAACAAGATTTTCTCACACTCGGTTACACCGGGCAATGGAGTTTTCATTACAACAAAGATCGCGCGAGCGTTTACTACGACACCAACGGTTTTCCCACCAGGCCGGCGCTGTTGGGCGCGGCGATTCCGCACACGGTCAATGCGTACTATCTCGGCTGGACCGGCGACGGCCATTTTGGCCGGCTCAACCTCAATCATGCGCTGTATCAAGTCCTCGGCAATGACACGCGCAATCAACTTGCCGGGCAACGTATCCGCATCAACGCGCAAATGGCGGCGCTGGAATTATCCCTCGACAAAGACTGGAAACGCTACCGAGCGTCGGTGTTCTACGCCTCCGGCGATGCCCGGCCGCTGGACGGTGTGGGGCGCGGCTTTGATACGATTGTCGATCAACCTTTTTTTGCGGGCGGAACATTCAGCTTTTGGAATCTGCAAGGCATTCGCTTGCAGGGCGTGAACCTGGTGAATCGCTTCAGCCTGGTGCCCAATTTGCGCAGCAGCAAAACGCAAGGCCAGCCCAACTTTGTGAATCCCGGCCTGTTGTTGTTCAATCTCGCGTGGGACGCGGATTGGACGCCGAAGTTGCGCACCGTTCTGAATGCAAATTATCTGCGTTTCGTCAATACTGCGCCGTTGCAGCAATTTCTCAATCAATCGGCGATTCGCAACGACATTGGACTCGATTACGGTTTGGGCATTATTTACCGCCCGTTCTTGAACAACAATGCGATTTTCACGATTTCCGCTTCGGCGTTGACGCCGTTCGGCGGCTTCAGCGACATTTACCAATCGCCGCGCACGCTGTACTCGGTGTTTACCTCGTTCGTGTTTACTTACTGATCCGATGCCATGAAATTCCGTTTTATCCTGTTGCCGCTCATGTTCTTCGCCGCTTCGGCATTCGCGCAAACCGACTTGATGAATCAAACACAACGGCAAGCCGATCGCAAAAGCAAAGGCTGCCTGAAATGCCACAATGGCATCGAATCGATGCACAAGAACACCGCCATCAAGGTCGGTTGCACCGATTGCCACGGCGGTGATGCGGAGGCCACGACAATCGACAAAGCGCATGTGCAGCCGCGTTATCAAGATCAGTGGAAAACCTCCGCCAATCCGGTAGGCTCATACACGCTGCTGAACGAGGAGAAACCGGAATTCATTCGCTTTGTCAATCCGGGAGATTTGCGTGTGGCTGAGGAAGCATGCGGCGCGTGTCACGCGAAAGAAGTGATGAATGTGAAGAAAAGCATGATGACGCATTCCGCATTGTTGTGGGGAGGCGCGGCCTACAACAACGGCATTCTTTCCACCAAGAATTATATTCTCGGCGAAAGTTACAGCCGCGAGGGCCTGCCGCAACGCATCAACACCGTGCCGCCGCCCACAACGGAAGAGCTGAAGAAAGGCGTGTTGCCGTTCTTGCTGCCGTTACCGCGCTGGGAAATCTCACAGCCGGGGGATAATTTCCGCAGTTTTGAACGCGGCGGGCGCGTGCCGCGCATCAATCCTTCGGAGATCGGCTTGCCGAATCCGCTCGAAGAACCGGGCAAACCTGATAACAAACTCAGCGATCGCGGGCTAGGCACACAATTGTTGATCAGCTCGCCGGTCTTGAACCTGCACAAAACACGTTTGAATGATCCACATTTGTCGTTTATGGGAACCAATGATCATCCCGGCGATTATCGTTCCAGCGGCTGCTCCGCGTGTCATGTGGTTTACGCGAATGATCGCTCGCCCGTGCATTCCGGGCCTTATGCCAAGTTCGGCAATCGCGGCGCCAGCTTTACCGCCGACACGACGATTTCCAAAAAAGAATCCGGACATCCGATCATTCATCAATTCACGCGTGCGATTCCAACCAGCCAGTGCATGGTTTGCCATGTGCATCAACCCAACGGCTTCATGAACACCTTCCTCGGCTATCAAATGTGGGATTATGAAAGCGATGGCCAGGCGATGTATCCCAAAGAGCAGAAGCAAGTCTCTTCCGAGGAGGCATTCACCGCATTGGAGGCCAACCCGGAGGAAGCGGTGCTGCGCGGCAATTGGGGCGAGCCGACGTTTTTGCGCTCCGTGACCAAACTGAATCCCAACATGAGGACGACGCAATTTGCCGATTATCACGGGCACGGGTGGATCTTTCGCGCCGTTTTCAAGAAAGACCGCAAGGGTAATCTGCTTGACAAAGACGGCAAGATGATTTCTCCGGAGTCGCCGCACAAATTTCACGGGGTCGTGCCGCTGGAGGACGGCAGCAAAGCTTACTGCGATGAGGATTGCCGCAAAGCGCAGAAGGCCGTTCATCTCAAAGACATTCACGCCGAGAAGGGCATGCACTGCGTCGACTGCCATACGACGCAAGACAATCATGGCAACGGCAAACTTTACGGAGAATTTCACAACGCCATCGAAATTCAATGCGTCGATTGCCACGGCTCCGTCACGCAGCGCGCGACGTTGCTCACCTCCGGCCTGGCAGCGCCGGAAGGCGGAACGCCTCTGCTGGAGATGAAAACACCGTTTGGCGAACGGCGCTTCCTCAAACGCGGCGACCGCATTTTTCAGCGCTCGATGGTTCACGATTCCCTGCAATGGGAGGTGCCGCAAGTTCCCGACATCGTCGATCCCAACAGCAAACATTATAACGCCAAAGCGCGCCGCGCAAAACTCGTGGCCAAAGGCGGCGGCGAATGGGCGCGGCCGATGGACGCCTCCAAGCTGGCGCATGCGACCAACAAAATGGAATGCTACACCTGCCACACTTCCTGGGTGACGAATTGCTTTGGCTGTCATTTACCGCAACAGGCCAATTGGAAGAAAACCATGAATCACTTCGAGGGGGAAGAATCGCGTAATTGGACCACCTACAATCCGCAAGTGTTGCGGGATGACGCGTTCATGATGTGCCTGAACGCCACGACCAAAGGCAATAAATATGCGCCGGCGCGTTCGTCGAGTGCAGTCATGCTCAGCTCACGCAACGCGAATCGCGAGCAGATTTATAATCAACAAGCGCCCATTTCTGCGCCGGGTTACAGCAGCCAGGCCTTTAATCCGCATTTCCCGCACACCGTGCGCACAACCGAAACCCGAACCTGCACGGATTGCCATCTCTCCGAGAATAACGACAACAATGCCTGGATGGCGCAAGTGTTGTTGCATGGCACGAACTTCGTCAATTTCATGGGCAAATATGCCTATGTCGGCCTCGGCAAACACGGCATTGAAGCGGTGAAAGTTACGGAGGACGATGAGCCGCAAGCTGTGCTCGGAAGTTATTTGCAGAAGCTCGCCTATCCCGATAATTACAAAAAGCATTTGCAGAACGGCAAAGAGCTGGAAACCGCCTACGAACACGGCGGCACGAACATCTTGAGTTTGCAGTTGCGCGGCGAATACCTTTACACCGCAAACGGCGAGGACGGTTTTCGGGTGTATGATGTGGCAAACATCGACAACAAAGGTTTTTCCGAGCGCATCGTCTCGGCGCCGGTTTCGCCGTTCGGACAGGATACGCAGGTCAAAACAAAATTTGCGACGGCCGTGGCCCTGCCCACCAACATGCCGATTGACACCAAGCGCGTCTACCGTCCCGAGAATCAGGAACAATGGCCGATTCATCCGTTGTACAGTTACGCCTACATTGCGGACAAGTTCGAGGGGTTGATTCTGGTGGATGTGATGACGCTGGTGGACAACGAGCCGCGCAACAATTTTCTCGAACGCGCCGTGACGTTCAATCCGGGCGGCGTTTTGAGCGGCGCAACGAGTTTGGCGATTGCGGGCAACTACGTTTACATGTGCGGCGATAACGGCCTGGCGATCGTGAGCGTCGATAATCCGCTGCAACCGAAACTCGTGGCGCGTATCGGCGCGCCCGCGCTCAAAAAGCCCAAGGCCATCGCGATCCAACTTCGTTATGCGCTGGTTTGCGATGCCGAGGGCGTGAAAACCATCGACATCACCTTTCCGGAAAAGCCCGAACTGGTGCAAGGCAGCCTCATACCGCTTCGTGAAGCGCATGACATTTATTGGGCGCGCACCTATGCTTATGTGGCAGCGGGCAAGCAAGGCATTGTGATAATCGACGCCGAGAATCCGGAAGCGCTGAGGATCGATCAAACCTACACAGCCGACGGCAAAATCAATGACACTCGCAGTGTGAAAGTTGCCGCGACCAATGCCAGCATTTTTGCTTATGTTGCTGACGGCAAGAACGGGTTCCGCGTCTTGCAAATCACTTCGCCGACCGAACCAACGTTTCTTGGCTTTAGCCCCCGGCCGAATCCCCGGCTCATTGCAACCAAACAATTGCCGGGCGAAGCGATTGCGCTTTCCAAGGGCATGGATCGCGATCGTGCGGTCGATGAGAGCGGCAATCAAGTCAGTGTTTTCGGTCGCCTGGGCTCCCGGCCGTTTACGCTGGAGGAGCAACGGCGGTTGTATATGCGCGACAACATGATTTGGAAAGTAAGCGATGATCCGGCCAACACCAAGGTCGAGGCGAGCAAGCGCAATGACTGACTATGATCGCATAAGAGCAACAACGCGCAACCGGCAATGCCGGGCTGGGCTCTTCTGGCTCTGGGTTTTTCTGAGCGTGTGCCAGGGGGAGGCGGCTTATGCGCAATACAAAACTCTAGGGCCGGGCAGTTGCGGCCTGGGCCAAAGCAATTGCCACGCCGAGGAAAACGACTGGTGGAAAGACGATGCGCACAAAGTAACGGTCGATGCGTTCTTCGACGATCCCGCGGCTTATGAAAAAATCGCCAGGTTGGCGGGCGTCGATCCGGCGAGTATGCTCAAAGGCACAAATCAGTGCATGTCCTGTCACGGCACGATCATCTCCGGCAAGGAAGGGCGCGACACTGAAGACGGGGTGAGTTGTGAAAGTTGCCACGGCCCGGGCAGCGGGTACAAAGATCCCCATTCCGAGGGCGATGTCAAACTGGGCGTCAATCGCACCGGCTACATCAAAGCGCTGCAGCTTGGTTTGGTGGAATTGAAGAATTTGGATAAACGCGCGAATACTTGCGTGCGTTGTCATTACATCACAGATCAAAAGCTGCTGGCGGCCGGGCATCCGGATGGCGCGCGCTTCAATTATATTTCAGGCCTAAAGAAAGTGGCAAAGCATTGGAAACGCCAGCCGGATGCGAACGATCTCACCAAAGCGCCGTTTGAGAAAGCGATGAATGCCAAAGGTCCGGTGGCGCAAATTGCGAAGGTCGAAGCAGCCGCGCCGCCGCCAACCCCAGCGGAAAAACCGGTAACTCCTCCGCCTTCTGCCGCGGCGCCAGCAACGGCAACGCCGGCGACTGTCTCAAACGCGCCATTGCCGGAAACAAAAACGGTTGCCAGTGCAAACACGCCGCCGACAACAAACATGACTTCACCTGCGAATGCGGCGCCGGCAACACGGCCGGCTGCGCCTCCCAGACCAGTTGTCACACAACCGGCTGTTCCCACAACAAGCAACACAACAATGACGGCGCCGGTGGCAATGCCGCCAATGATGGCCTCGCCGGAAAGCACGAGAGTTTTCGCGCCGGTATTTTTGCCGCCCTTTCCGAGTGTAAGCGATACAGCATCTATCGGCGAGATTCTACTGATCGTCAAAAAGCGTTTGGAATTGCTCTATCAAAAAACCGGGCAGTGATCTCAATCGCCTAAACAAACATGATCAATCAAGCTCACGCAAAGTCGAATACGATATGATTCAATTCATGCCTGCGCGCAACAACGGTAAGGTTGCAACCACCGGCGTCAAACGCATTGAGCAGCACAAGGATCGCTGGTCGGCATACGGCGCCACCGCCGGCATCCTGGGGATTTCCGAAAAACTTTCGCCGAACAATTTGCGGCGCTTCGAGATGTTTCGCGATTATGACGACGCCTTTCTTGAAGAAATCAGTCCGGACGTCACCATTGCGAAGTGGAAACCGAATGCGGTTCTATTCGAAGAGGGCGCGTATCTCGATCTGGCATTTTTCATTGTGCAAGGTTCCGTGGAGATTTATCTGCAAAAGATGCGCAATCGCCAACCGCAGAGGAGAGATAAAAAACCGAAAAATGGCTCGGAGATCGTATTTCTCTCTTCAATGGATTTCAACCTGCCGGCGGGCAGCGGCATGACGCTGGGCGCGGGTGAAATTTTCGGCGAGATTGGCGCGATGAACGGCTGGCCGCAATCCGTCACGGCGCGCACGGCAACCGAGTGCCTGCTCGCACAGATTCGCATGCCTGCGTTACGCCGCATGAAACGCAAATCCAAAACATTGAAAGAGCGTCTGGACAAAGTCTATCGCGAACGCTCACTGTTTGCCCAACTCAAAACCACGGCGCTTCTGCAAAAGTGTGATGATGCCTTCATCGAGGCGCTGGCGAAACGGGTCGAACTGGTTTCTTGTGATCCCAATGAGGTGATCGTCAAGGAAGGCGAGGCGGCGGATGCGCTTTATCTCGTGCGCTCGGGTTTTTTAAAACTCTCACAAAAATTAGGCGAAGGGGAAGCCGCGGTATCCTATCTCTCCAAAGGCATGACGCTCGGCGAGGTTGAGCTGCTGCTGCAAGACGCGTCCAATTGGACGTGCAGTGCGGCTTCGGTGGAATTTACCGAGCTGGTTAAGATTTCTCGCGAGGATTTGCGCGCCCTGTTGAAAAGATACTCCCACGTGCAGAAACGCCTGCTGGAAAGCGCGGTGGCGCGCATCAAGGAAACCGGATTCAACCGCAAGCATCTCGGCCAGGCGGAATTCATTCAAACCTCGCTCGAAAAAGGATTGATGCAGGGCAACAGCATTTTGATGATCGATCTCGATGTCTGCACGCGCTGCGACGATTGTGTGCGCGGTTGCGCGGATACGCACGAGGGGCGGCCGCGTTTTGTGCGCGAAGGCGACAAATATGAAAATTTTCTGATCGCCAAATCATGTTACCATTGCCACGATCCTGTGTGTCTGGTTGGCTGCCCGACCGGCGCTATCCATCGCGCGCAAGTCGGTGAGGTGGTTGAAATCGTCGATGATCTTTGCATTGGTTGCCAGGCGTGCGCCAACAATTGCCCGTATGACGCCATTGTCATGCATGAGACCGGCGAGGTTTGGCCGAACAATATGCTGCCGGAGGTTTTGCGCGGCAAGGAACGCCTGTTGGCGAGCAAATGCGATCTTTGCTATAAAACCAATCACGGCCCGGCGTGCGTGAACAACTGCCCCCATGGGTGCGCGGTGCGCGTCGGCAGCGTCACAGAATTTCAGCAACTTTTGGCTAAAAAACGCTGAACGCTTTTACATATTTGGAATCCCGCCGACAAGATCGTAACGAAATCGTTAGCCCGGGCTGGCACATCCTTCACAAAAATCGCCAAATTCAAGGCTTCGCCAGGAAAAGGCGGGATGGGACGGTATTTGCTTAACTACGAATGTTCAAAGCCTTCTAGTACACTGTTACCATGAATTCGTAGCCCTGCCCCCTTGTGGGGCATTGTCTCAACCCGCGAATTTATTGGCTGCAGCAGCACTCACAAGGAGGTGGGGCTACAAAAAATTAAGGTAACGGCGCTCTAGTACGCTGGTGCCCTAATTTAAAAAATGACCCCTTCGAAATGTCATTTGACGAATCTTGTGAAGGACTCGGCAATTTGCCTGCTACTTCACAAGATTCCTGCTGGATGACACACAAGGAGGGATAATTTTTCAAAATAACCGTGTAATAGTCGAACCCAAGTTCGGCCGCAGTAAGAAAATGTTTTTGAGATGGTTCAACCGGTTTTCAAATACGCTATGATGAGAATTGTGCGTTTGACGATTATACTCGTTTTGGGTATTATTTTCTCTGCCCTCGCGCAAGCGCCGATCAAGATCGTGCGCTTCGAAAATAATATCGGCATCATCGATCGCGGCGAAGAGGGCGGCGTCAATGTGGGTGATGTCTTCGAAGTCAACCGCCAATCCGGCGACCTCAAATATTGGGTCGGGCGCGTCGAGGTGACGAAAGTGCGGACCAAACTCGCCAGTGTGAAAGTTCTCGTCAAGGCAGACAACACCATGATACAGAAAGGCGACATTCTCGAGCTGCGCAAAAGCGAATATGATCCGATGCTGGACAAGCTCAATCAGGCGCGCGAGCGCGATAAAGCACAAGTTGCCGGCAAAAAAGAAATGTCTGCCGCCGACCTCACGGCAGAGCCTTTCATCACGAGATCGCGGCCGATAACTTTCAGCCTGGTGAGCGGCATGACGCAGACATTCAAAGGCTCCTCGGCTTCCTATGCCTTGAAAATGAACTTGCAGGTGGTGGACGGCAACAATCGTCTGCTGCAGACGATTGACATGACGCGCGCCTATTCGCGCAGCCTGGCATTTCAAGCGTTCTTTGCCTTGCCGCTGTCGCCCCGCTTCGATTTGAATTTGAATTATGCCTTCGTGCCGCTTCACTTAAAGGGGCCGGTATCCGATCAACTCCTGGCCCTGGGCTTACAGGCTTCTGCCACGATGATGAAGATCGGGGCCGGCGTGGATTATCATTTCAATCGTCAGTGGGATTTCGGCGCGGCTCTGGGGTTATTTTTGCCGCAAATCAAAATCAACGGCGCAACCCGCTCGCTTGTGATGACGGAGCGGCAATGGGGCGTTGCCGCTCATGCGATTTATAATATTCCCCTGGGTCCGGCGATCCAGTTGAAACCCATGCTGGAATACAATGCTTTCCTAGATGAGGGTCCAGTTATTCATTATTTCACATTTCAAATCGGACCGAGCTTCATGATCGGAAAATGATGAAGACCACGATTAAAACATGTACCAAGTGCCTGGCGCCCTATGAGTTCGGCCGTCCGCATGTTTGCCCGGACGCAAAGCCCGCCGGCCCGTTTACGACTTTTGCGCAGCCGCAAATCGGCATGGTGATCGACAAGCGCTACCGGCTGCAAGCCAAACTGGGTGAAGGCGGCATGGGCAGCGTCTTTCGCGCACGGCGCATGTTTATCGAAGATTTCGTGGCGATTAAATTCATCCGGCCGGATTTCCTCGCAAACGCGGAAATCCGCCAGCGTTTCTATCAGGAAGCTCAGGTCGCGGCGCGCATCAAACATCCCAACGTTGTCAGCGTGTACGATTTCGGCGAGACCGCGGATGGGCTGGTCTATTTTGTGATGGAGTTTCTCGAAGGCATGTCGTTAGGACAACGCATCGCCAAGCACGGGCCTCTCACGCTTGACCGGGTGCTGGAACTGGGCACGCAAATCTGCGCCGCGCTGGCGTGCATGCTGGCCAACAACGTCATTCATCGCGACCTCAAGCCGGACAACATCATGCTGGTGAAGGACGAGCACGGCAACGAAATGGTCAAGGTGGTGGACTTCGGCGTTGCAAAAATTCTCGAATCCAACGCGCGCTTGACGCGCTATCAAGCGCGCATTGGCTCGCCGGTGTATTCCTCACCGGAGCAATATCTGGGTAAAACCGTTGATCATCGCACCGATCTTTATAGTTTGGGCGTGATTTTTTATGAATGCTTGACCGGCCAGGTACCGTTTGATTCGCCCAATGAAAATGAATTGATCTCTGCGATCGTCGACAAAATCCCGCCGCGTTTGGACGATATCCTCGTAGGCTTTCCCAGCGGCATGGCCGATCTTGTGCAACAATTGCTGGCAAAAAATCCCACGCAGCGGTCGAGCAGCGCAGCGGAGGTGGGCAAGTGTTTGCAAAGGTTGCGTCAAGATCCGCAAGCGCAACAAGTGTTTCGTTTTAATCGCAAACCGGAGAAACGCCCGGCTGAGGTGAATGCGCCATTCGCCGGCGAATTTGCGGCCCTCGCAAACCTTTCGTCGGACGAGCCGGTCGCAGACAAAGCAATCGCTTCACAGAACTCGCCGGCCGCCTCGAAATCCCCGGTCAATTATGGCGAACTCAAGCGCGCGCCTTCGACGAATGGCGCGGCACGGTTGCGCGCAAAACGGCGCAAAACATACAGAGTTTGGCAAAGCGCTTTGATTACGGCAGGGTTCATCATCGCGGCCTCGTTTTTAACCTGGGCGATATTGCGTGAGCCTGCGGCGCAGGCCTTCGCCATGCAGCAACTGCGGCATTTTCTCAATTTGGCGGATCGTTTCGTGACCGAGAAAGAATTAAGCACGGGTTCCGCGCCGCAACCGGAAGCCGAGCGCGTTGCCGTCAACCTCGTGCAGCGGGCGAATGCTGCGCCAACGAATCCCGTCAATGCCGGCGCGCCGGCGCCCAATGCTCCGGCGAAATCCGAGCAAACAACCGCGAACAATTCAACCCTTGCTCAAACGGCCCGGCCGCCCGCAGCCGCAAATCAACTTGAAACCCTTGCTTTGAATCGCCCGGAAACGGCAAGGCCAGCAACGCCGCGCGCGAACGGCAACGCGATTAGCGAGAGCAATGCTCGCGCAAAAAATCTGCTGGCCAGCCGCCAGTTGTTTTCGAATACGCCGGCGCGCCCGGCGGCAAACGATTTGACCAAACTTGCCATTCCGGAGCGCATGGTTCTCATTCAGGCAACCGCGTTTCGCGGCGAGTTTCCGCCTAATCAAAATGGCGCGGCCGGCGCGCCGCAAGTCGCGCTCGGCGATTTTCTCATCAGCAAACATGAAGTCACGAATCGGGAATATCTCGCATTTGTCGAGGCCACCGGCAAACATTATCCGGAATGGATGGATCCCAAAAGCAAATATCATTATCTCAAAGGCACCGACGGCTTTTACAAACAACTGGGGCAGGGCTTGTATGATCCGAATCATCCGGTCGTGGGCGTGTCGTGGGAAGATGCCGTCGAATATTGCAACTGGCTTTCACAAAACAGCCCGCTGAAATATCGCTTGCCGACAGAGGAGGAATGGGAACTTGCCGCACGCGGCGGGCGGAGTGAGCGCAAGTATAGCTGGGGCGACGGCGTGCCGCAACTTGCCAATGGCGGGAATATCGCTGACGAATCTCTCAAAAAAGTGTTTCCGGATTGGCCGGTGATCTGGCGTGATTATGACGATCGTTATGCCTTCACCGCGCCGGTGGGAAAATTCGGCGCCAATGCCGCAGGCGTTTGTGACATGACCGGTAATGTGTGGGAATGGTGCAGCGGCTGGTTTGCAGCCGCGAATCCGCAAAACCAAAACGGCGCAGGCGTGCCGATCGGCACCGAGCGCGTCATCCGCGGCGGCTCGTGGAGCGACACGGCGACGAAACTGCAAATCTCAAATCGCCGCGGCATTGCGCCCAGCTTTCGGAGCAACAACCTGGGTTTTCGCGTCGCGGCGAGCTGGCCGCAATAAGCAATCTATTGCGTTTTAACTAGAAAGAAATGGGTGATGTCCTTAAAATAAAATCCCGCTGAAATTAATTTTTCAGCGGGATTTTTGTTGCAGTCGCTTGTTTCTATTTCTGCCTCATTTCTCAGAGTTGCGCCAATCCACCACTTCAACATTACCTGGAATCTTGAAGGTAAAAAGCTGATCCTCCAGCGCCGGGTTGACGGCAAAATTTTGCAATTTATAAATCGTCAGGTTTTCGTTGAGATCGATTTGTTCGATTTTGACCGCGATCCAGTTCTTCTTGTCGACCCACACCGTAACCGATTTGGCGAAGGAATCATCTTCCTGGCGCGGCCGGAGGCGCACGACATGGCAGTCGCTCTGGTCGAACTTTTCGCTGCGCACATATTCTGCCTTGAAGTCGTTCGTGTATTTGATCAACAAATCGCGCGGCAGGGGATTTTCCTGTGACTTCGTCATGTTATCGATGAACACTTGCTGCTTGTCAGCGGAATATGTCCACACCGTTTTCCCGTCGGTGACGATGGTTTGCGCCTCCGTTTCAATGCGATAGCGATCGCCTTTTTTGAGATAGAGTTTGCCGGTCATGGTCTGGGTTTCGCCGGCCAGCGCCCAGGTATAGTCCTTTTGAAAATCCGCGGAGAGCGCCTCCAGTTTTTCGTAGCTGCCGCGCACGCGTGCAATGATTTTATCGGCGTTTTCTTGCGGCGGCAACGCCAAACCGGCGGAGCTCAAAAGCGCGGCAAACAGCAACCCCGCGAAAACGGTTTTCGTACGTCGCGGGTGTATTCCTGTCCACAAAGATAGAAGATTCATTTTTATTCCAATCCCATTTCTTCCAAATACGATTCATCGACCAAGACTTCACGCGCTTTGCTGCCGTCGAAGGCGCCCACAATACCGGCGGCTTCCAATTCATCGATCAAGCGTGCGGCGCGTGAGTATCCAATTTTCAAACGGCGCTGCAGCAGCGAGATCGAGCCTTGCTGATGGCGCACAACTAATTTCAACGCTTCATGGAACAACTCGTCACGGCGGCCGTCGGGTGCCGGGCCATAACCGTCATCGACTTCATTTTCGTCCTGCCGTACCGGCAACAATGTTTTTTCGAATGCCGGCTGATTGCGGATATGCTCGATGGTGCGCTCAATCTCTTCCGAGGAAACAAAAGCGCCGTGAATGCGCACGGTCTCCGGGCTGCCGGGCGGCAAGAAAAGCATGTCGCCGCTGCCCAGCAGCTTTTCCGCGCCGTTCATGTCCAAAATCGTGCGCGAGTCGATCTTCGATGCGACTTGAAACGCGATGCGCGCCGGGAAATTCGCTTTAATCACGCCGGTGATGACGTCAACAGAAGGCCGCTGCGTTGCGACGATCAAATGAATGCCGACAGCGCGCGAGAGCTGCGTCAAGCGTGCGATCGGCTCTTCCACCTCTTTGGCCGCGGTGAGCATGAGATCTGCCAGCTCGTCGAGCACCAGCACGATATACGGCAGCGGCTTCAGCTCTTGTTGGTCTTCACCCGGGTTCGGCTCCTCCGGCAGCGCCAGCTTGCCCTCGCGCAAACGCTGATTATATTCGGCAATATTGCGCGAGCCGACGCGCGCCAGCAGCGTGTAGCGATTCTCCATTTCCCATTCCAGGCTGCGCAGAATTGCCAGCGCATTCTGCGGCGTGGTCACAACTTCTTCATTCAAATCATCACGATAATTCAAATGATGGCGGCGCAGCATGCGATAGCTCGACAACTCCAAACGCTTGGGATCGATCAACACAAAATGCACATCGCGCGGATGCGCTTTATAAAGAATGCTCGCGATAATGGCATTCAAACAAACGCTTTTACCCGAGCCGGTGGCGCCGGCAATGAGCAGATGCGGCATTTTTTCGAGCGAGGTGACATAGACCTGACCGGAGATCGTCTTGCCGAGCGCAATCGTCAACGGCGAGGGCGACTGGCGGAACGCATCCGAATCCAGCAGGCCGCGCAAATCGACCATTTGTGGATCCGGATTCGGCAACTCGATGCCCACCGCGGCCTTGCCCGGAATTGGCGCGACGATGCGAATGCGCTTGGCGCGCATCGCCAGCGCAAGATCATCCGCAAGCGCGGTGATGCGTGAAACTTTGATGCCGGGCGCCGGTTCATACTCATAACGCGTGATCACCGGGCCGGGATTGATTTCAACAACTTTGCCTTCGACATCAAATTCCAGCAAACGTTCTTCCAGAACGCGCGCCAAACTCAACAATTCGTCGCGGCTCTGCACTTTTTGCTGATCTACCGGCGGCACGCTGAGCAATTCGAGCGAGGGGAAAACATAGTTTCCGGGCGGGCGCGGCTTGTCGGTTTCCGCGGCGCGCGGCGAGTCCGCGAAAGACTCGGATTTTTGCGAACGGGCGCCATCCGGCGCGATCTTTTCATAGGCGGAATTCATTGGCGCGGCATTCGCGGGCAGGCCCGGTTCCGTGAATTCACGCCGGGCAGCGCCGGGAATCACGCTGGAGGAGTTGGAATCTTCCAGCGTGCGCAACCGCGCGAGTTTTTTCCAGCGCGGCTCCATCGGCTCATCGACGACATGCACCTCTTCTTCCGCCGCTTCCTCCAAATCCGGCTCGACTGTGCGCCATGATTTTGCCGAAGGCTCTTCCGCACCAAATTCAGGCAAGGCCGGACGCCAATGGCGCAGCGACGACCAACCGCCCGAGAAAAACTCACGCAAACGGCCAACCCCCTGCATGGCTTTGAGGATGGCTTCGTGCAAACTCATCTGCGTTGCTATCATCAAAGCAACCGCGCCAATCGCAAGCATGACGATCACGCTGCCGATGGCGCCGAAGATCCCGTGGAGAGAATGCGAGATGAAACCGCCGACCACGCCGGAGTAAGCATAACCAAATTCACTGCTTTGATTCATCGCCTGCGGCAGGCCCAGCCAGGCGGCGAGGTAAAGCGCGGCAAAAAGCGCGTAGAATGTAATACGGGACAGCTTGTCGCGTTTGTGGCCGCGAAAATAAAACCATCCCCACGCCATGATCACAAAGGGAATCAAAATGGCGGGATAGCCAAACAGGATCTGGATCAACACTTTTGATATGCCGACGCCCGCGAGTCCGATGGCATTGTAAATGGCGCGCGTCCCGAAACCCTGAAATTCATCTCGGGAGTCGTATGAAATCAAGCTCACCAATACCAGCGTGCCGAGCATCATCAGCAAGATGCCTAAAATCTCTTCACGCTGTCGCTGCGATAATTTTGCGGATTTTCCCGCCATCTTCGTTCACCGTCTCACAATAAGATTCAATCAGGTCAATTATGCTTAATAAGGCCTTTGATAGAACGGGGTCTTGACCACACGCGCCTCCATCTGCCGGCCACGAATATCGACCATAATCACCGAGCCAATCGCGCTAAAGTCACTGGCGACATAACCCATGCCGATGGATTTTTGCAGGCTCGGCGAAAACGTGCCGCTTGTCACAGATCCAATCGCGTTACCGTCTTTGAGCAGAGCATAACCGTGGCGCGCGATATTTTTGCCCGGCAATTCAAAGCCGATCAACTTGCGGCGCGGGCCTTGCGCCTTCACGGCAGCAATGGCTTGCTTGCCGAGAAAATCGCCTTTGTCGAGTTTTGTGATCCAGCCCAGGCCGGCTTCGATCGGATTCGTGGTTTGATCGATGTCATTGCCGTACAGGCAGTATTTCATTTCTAGGCGCAGGGTATCGCGCGCGCCCAAACCAATCGGTTCGATGTTGAAGGGCTTGCCGGCTTCGAAAATAGCATCCCAAATTTTGACCGACTGTTTTTCCTCGAAGGCGATTTCGAAGCCGTCTTCGCCGGTATAGCCGGTGCGGGCGATCACGGCCGGCACGCCGGCAATTTCTCCCAAAGCAAACCAATAATATTTGATTTCACTCAAATTTGTTTTCGTGAGTTTTTGCAGCGTGGCTTGCGCGTTGCGGCCCTGCACTGCCAACAAGCTCGTTTGATCGCTGACATCGTGCATGCCAACTTCGGGCGTTGCCGCTTGCTGCAGCCATTGCCAGTCCTTCTGCAAATTCGCGGCATTGACGATGGCCATGTACCGGTCGGCCAAACGGTAAATGATGAGATCATCAACGATGCCGCCGTCCGGGTAACACATGGCGGAATACTGCGCCTGACCGGGCGCCAGCTTGGCAACGTCGTTGATCGTCATGCGTTGCAAAAATTCCAGCGCTGCCGGGCCGCGGAATTCAAATTCGCCCATATGCGAAACATCAAACACGCCGGCAGATTGGCGCACGCTGTTATGCTCGTCGATGATGCCGCGATATTGCACCGGCATCATGAAACCGCCGAACTCGACCATCTTCGCGCCGAGGCCGGCATGCACATCGTGCAAAGCAGTTTTTTTAACCGGGGAAGTTGCAGAGGAGTTGCTTGACATGCGGGTCTTCTTTCTGGTCAAATTTGCCGGCGCGTTGGCGCCTTTGTTCATCACAGGGAGGCGATCGTCTTCGCGATGCGTTCCAGGCCGGTTTGAATATTTTCCACGGAATTCGCATAACTCAGGCGCAAATAGCCGTCGCCATATTTTCCGAATGCCGTGCCGGAGAGCACGGCAACCCCTGCTTCATTGAGCAGCAGATCGGCAAGCTGCTTGCCCGGCATGGGCACTTTTTTGACATTGGGAAAGCAATAAAAAGCGCCGTGGGGAGTGATGCAACTCACGCCATTGATTTCGTTCAAGCCGGCGACCATCAAGTCGCGGCGCTTGCGGAATTCCGCGATAAACCCCTTCACTTCGGTGCGCGGGCCTTGCAGCGCCGCAATGCCGGCATCTTGTGTGAACGTTGAGGTGCAACTATTGCTGTTGATCATCAACCGCGCGACATGTTGCGCCAACGGCTCCGGCATAACGCCGTAACCCAGGCGCCAGCCGGTCATGGCATAGGTTTTCGAAAAACCATCCAGCAAAATCGTGCGTTCGAGCATGCCGGGCTCGGACAGGATGCTGGCATGCTTGCCGTCATAAAGTATGTCTTTGTAAATCTCATCACTCAAAATCAGTAAATTTCTTTTGCGGGCAATTTCTGCGACGGCCTTGATATCGTCATGCGTCATTACGCCGCCGGTGGGGTTGGCCGGCGAATTGAGCACAAGCAGGCGCGTGCGATCGGTGATCAATGCTTCCAGGTCGGCAATATCAAAACGAAAACCTTTTTCTTCTTTCAACGGCAGAGCAACGGCTTTCGCGCCGGAGAATTCAATAACAGATTCATAAATGGGAAAGCCGGGATTAGGGTAAATCACTTCGTCATCGGGATCGATGAGGGCAAGCAACGCAAAAAACATGATCGGTTTGGCGCCCGGCGTGACCACGACATTTTCAGGATGCACCGCCACGCCGCGTGTGCGCGCAACATCTTCGGCAATCACTTGGCGCAATTCGCGAATGCCGGCCGCCGGCGAGTAGTGCGTGCGGCCGCGGCGCAGGGCATTGATGGCTTCATCCACAATGAACTCCGGCGTGTCGAAATCCGGCTCGCCGATCTCGAGATGAATGATGTGTTTGCCCTGTGCTTCAAGCTGACGCGCGCGCGCCAGCACTTCAAACGCCGTTTCCGTGCCGAGACGGGCCATCCGCTTTGCAAATCTCATTCGCCTCTCCTTCGCGTCGTTTATGAGATGCCGATGTGATTCGTTGCGCCTGCCGGCCTACCAGACTTTTTGCACAATCCGTTGAATGTCATTAAACGTGATGAATACCGTCAACAGCAATAACAACGCAATCACAACTTGGTGCATCACCATGCGCGTGCGCACGGACACAGGCCGGCGCATGACGGCCTCCAGCCCGAGAAAGACCAGATGCCCGCCATCCAACACCGGAATCGGCAGCAAATTCATCAACGCAAGGTTGATGCTGATCAGCGCCATCAGCTCGAACAAGCTTTCCAGTCCCTGGCGCGCCGCCTCGCCGGCAATCATGGCAATGCCAATCGGCCCGGTCAGCTCTTTTTTGAGCGAGCCTTCGCCGCGCAGCAACCGCCCGAGCATGACGCCCATTTGCGAGGTGACCTGCCAGGAAATGTTCGCGCCCATCGACCAGGATTCAATAAATCCAACCGCGCGCCGAATTTCTTTTGGACTGATGCCGATCAACCCGATCTTGGTATCCGGATCGAGGCGGGGTGTGACTTCCGCACTCATGCGCTCGCCGCTGCGTTCCCACACCATCGCCAACGGTTTTTCCGGATTGGCGTGAATGATTGCGGTAAGCTCCTGCCACGTCTTAATCTCGTGTCCCGCGACGTTGAGAATGCGGTCACCGGGCTGCAAGCCGACGCTTTGCGCCGGAGAGTTTTCGAGAACGGTGCGGATTTCCGGCACCAATTCCGGAATGCCGGCAAAAAATGCGATTCCGGCAAACAACACGATGGCCAGCACAATGTTCATGACCGGGCCCGCGGCGATGACGATCGCCCGCTTCCAAATCGGTTTGGACATGAACTCGTCGGGCTTGCCTTCGATCTTATCGTCCATGGACTCGTCGATCATGCCGGCCATTTTTACATAGCCGCCCAACGGTACAATACCAATGCAATATTCGGTATCGCCGATGGTTTTCTTCCAAATATGTTTTGGCAGGCCGATGGAAAAACGCTCGACGCGGATGCCGGCCCAGCGCGCGGCGAGAAAGTGGCCAAGCTCGTGAATCAACACGAGTATGCCCACGACAAAAATGAACGCCAATATCGTTGTCATAATTTTCCTCTGAGGTTAAAACTTTCTCCTGTCATCTAAATTTATGAACAAATCATCTTTTTCATTCCACCACGGGCAAACGCTATGCGGATGATACGAATCTAACGGATCAAAACAATCATTTTTGTTCGTTCGGGCATCCTTAGAAAGGCCCTCGTCTAGCACAAGCTTGCCGCCGTTTTTTGCACAAACGTGCGCGCCCAACGATCAGCCGCCAGCACATTCGCCAGGTTGCACTCGTGTCCGTTGCGATGCTGTTGCAGCGTTTCCGAGATCATTGCCGGAATTTGATCGAAACGCAACCGTTCTTCCAAAAAGGCTTGCACCGCCTCTTCATTTGCGGCGTTCAACACCGCGGGCGCGGTTCCGCCGGATCTGCCCAGCTTGCAGGCGCTGTTGGACGCGCAGGGTGGCGCGCTGCGGCTGCCCT
>SZPB01000046.1 GCA_030263535.1 Cytophagia bacterium CHB2 | reverse complement strand
GATGACTTCCACTTCTTCAATTGCATCGGCGCTCAACTGCAGGCCGAAGCCCGTTCCCGCAAGCGGATCCTGCACGGAGATGCCGTCGAGCAAATAGGCGTTCTCATAAGCGCGGCCGCCGCGAATGTGAATCTCATTGTCATTTTGTACGGCGCCCACCTGAGTCGCAACGATGTCTTGCACATTCTCGACGATTTGGTTTTGAATTTCTGCGCTGCTCACACTGCGCCGGCTGGAGGTTTCTTCGAGATCGAATAGCGGTTTTTCACCAATCACCACCACTTCCTGTCCCAGCGCCAGCACAGTTGATTCGAGCCTGAAGTTTAGTTCTGTTGCCGCGCCGGCCGTCACTTTCACGCCGGTGTTCTGCACCTGTTTGTAACCGAGCATCGAGACTTCGATGGTGTACACGCCGGGATTGATGTTGGGAATGGTGAAGGCCCCGTCGATCGAGGTGGCCGCGCCATAATAGGTGCCCTTGATTAATACATGCACGCCCGGCAGGCCCTCGCCGGTTTCCTTGTCGGTAATGCGGCCGGTAATGCTGCCCTTGGTTTGCGCGTGCAGAAGGCACGAGGCGCTGAAGGTGTACAGAATCAGAATGAGGAACGGAAGGTTCTTGCATTTCATTGTTACACCCAACGGTTTTTCACAACGGATAACAGCGGCCAACGGATTGGTTTGATCAGGCACAAGACTTGGCTTCGTTATCGTAAAATCGCCTTGATTTCCAAGCATGATTTCCCAAAGTTGATCAACAAGCCAGCAACAAAGCCAGAATGCTTTAGATAGGTTCTCATTCGTGTCACGTCAAGTAAACTGATTTGATTTTGGATGGCAGTTACTGTACACAAGAGCTGATCTTCGATATTAAACGCTTTTGTCTTGTATAAACCAATAGCCTCGCCATCATATTGCACTGAGACATGGAAGTTGTTGTTATATGTAATTTTCTGATAATCCAACTCTGCTTGAAGCAGGTTTTGGCAAACCATCTTACCATATCCCAATCCATGCGCTTCAAATACAAACAAGATGGCCTCTCGTATTCTAGCCAATAGATGCCGCGTTGCTTCCCCGACTTGCCTCTTTATTTCAGAATAGTCTTCGCCGATTCTTTTTTCTTTCTCATTAAATGGTATTCTTTCAATCTCGGCTCTTGGTCGTCCGAAATTGACCAGAAGTCCGAGATCTTTTTGCCAGAGCTTTAGTTCCGAGATGATTTGCGCATAATGGGCTTGCACGAAATCAATCGGAACCGCCTTTAAGGCCACGATGATTTTTTCAAATACAAGGAGGTCAAGCTCAAACCTTTTGAGTCGGGCGCCTCGATGCACAAGATATTTTCTTTCCTTCGAAACAGTCGGAAAACCCCTTTTTGAAAAACATGCGAGCAGCGCTTGATGGTAAGTTTCTTCATTAAGCCCAACTCCTATATCGTTGTGCACCTCGAAAATACACGCGCGAATCTCTTTGGTCAACTCTTCGTGCCTTAGCGCCATACCAATTCCCCTCACATATGACTTGAGTGCAGCCTGAACCTGGTTGAGATTTGCTCATCAGTTGGCAGCTTTTATCCGTTGGACCAAAGTCCGTCTGCCGAGCCTCTTTATTTGAATGTATCCGTCAAAATTCTCTCAATCAACTTCGCTGCCGTACCGTCGCCGTCGAGCGTGGCAATCGGCAATCCCATAAACACGAATGATGAGGTACCGTCGACGACAGCCACCACTGGCGTGTCCGGCCATTGGCTCGCGTTGGCAGGCAGCACGTAGAGTGTATCCGAACTGATTTTCGGTACTAACGGGAAAACATTGGGAATGATTGCAGTGTTGACGCGCAACTGCGGGAAGTCTCTGGCGGCATATTTTGCGGTGGGCTGAATGATTTGATTGCGCGTGATGCGGCTAATCCTGGCGCCGAGACTATCAACCGGCGAAAAATCCAGTGGGTCACCTTGATTGGTGGTGAATTCCTGAAAGGAGGTGGTCATGATCAGCTTGCCGCCGCCCGCGAGAAATTGTGTGATGCTAACCTGGGCTTTTTCCAAATTCGGCTCGGTATCCGCATACCAGAAAATACGATCGAATAACTGCAGCGTGCCGAGAAAGGCATGCGCCGAGGGCGGCTCGAGCGCGCCGCCATTGCTTTTGATATCCCAAATTTCGACCGGGCCCACGAGATTTTGCAGCGTCGTGCGGTAGAAATTTCCCGCATTGTCGTTGACGTTGTAATCATCCAGCAATAAAAATTTGCTGATCGGCTCTTTCACGTACCAAACCTCGTCCGCGCTGCGCGGCATGCGAATGATCTCGCTGCGCGCGCCGGCGAGATCGATTGCGCGCAGATAGAAAACATGCGATCCCTGCGTCAAACCGTCGTCGGCCGTTAATGTGAGGGAGCGTGTGCGGGCGTCAAGATCATGCCAGGCGGCATTGGTATCGTCCAGCGCGTATTGAAATTTTTCGATGGTGTCATCGCCATCGAGATCACTGCTTGACCAGTTGAAGGTCGCGACCGTGAACGTGGTGTCCGGCACATCGGTGCCCGTGGGAAATTCAACCACCGGACGGGTGTTGACTACGGGAAATCTCTGTGTGGCCGAGGAAGGATCAGCCGCGCCTTGATCATCAACCGCTTTCACGCGCAGGGTGTACGTTGTATCCGTGCCTGCCAGGCGCAGGGTGAACGTTTCTCGCGTGTTCGTCGTGAAGATCCATGAGGCCGCCGGCGAGGCATTGTTCCAACTCGTCAACTCCGGGGCATTGTTATCAAACGTATAAATGAATCCCACAATTGCGCCATCCGGATCATCGCCCCACCAGTGCAAGGTTTGCCGGCTGATCGCGGCGTTGAGATCGCGTTCGGAGAAAATCGAGATAAACGTCTCCGGCGGCTGGTTCGGAAGAGGGTTATCGCTGAAGTTTTCCGAGCAGGCAAAAATCAGGCAGCATGCGACCGGAAAAATGGCTTTTAGAAATTTACTGCTCTGGCGCATAGAGACAACCTTCTCTCTTGGTGCAAGTGGTGTGATGATCGGAACGGAGTGTTATCACCTAAATTTGGCATTGTGTTTTGGCCAACACCCGCTGGTGGATGAATCCACAGGCTAAAATGTGTAAGTCGCATAAATGCGACTCCCACCCATCGGGTGACAGTCGTCTTCAGATGACTTACGCCTCTTAGCCTGCGATTTCAATCGCAGGCGGAAGTGCTTGCTTAAAATAGTTACCCTATTTCCTATCAGGTCAACTGACCGGTCACTTTTGCACAATCTACCGCAAAGCGATTTTATTGTAGTGACCGGTCAGTGGTTTTGACCTATTTCCATATCAGGTCAAATGACCTTATTTGATAAGCAACATCTTGTTCACTTTTTCAAAACTCTTTGACGTCATTTTGTAGAAATACACGCCGGTCGGCACGGCCAGGCCGCGTTCATTTCTGCCGTCCCAGTTTATGGTATGCACACCCGCGGGTTTGACGGCATCAACCAGGGTTCTCACCTTTTGCCCGAGCATGTTGTAGATCACCAGCGATATCTTGCCGCCTTGCGGCAGTTGATACTTGATGGTGGTTTCGGGATTGAAGGGATTGGGATAGTTTTGCTCAAGAGCATACGTCAACGGCGCCTCGTTGCGATCGGCAACCGAGGTGGGCGCGCGCACGACATCGTTGTTGTTGCGCGGCAGAAGCTTGTAGTTGTTGAAGGAATAATAATGCACGCCGATCAACGAACGAATGCTGTCGCCTTGCACATAAATGGAGTCAAGATTGCCGTCAAAATCTCCCAAATCATCGACGCGTACTTCGCCGCTGCCATCATTGATGGAAAATTCGCCGAAGTTGCTGGCGCCGTCCGGGAAGGGATTGGAGACGACTGCGTTCCGCACCTGGACCAAAACGCTTTCCCACTGTTCGGCCGTTGCGGCGCCAGTACGCAGATCGCCCGTGCGAACCTGCACCGGCGCGGGCAGCGGATTGCCGCGGCTGAGAATCGTGACGTTGCTCGGCGCCGTGATGCGCGTGACTTCGAAGTTTTCTTCCACACGTCCGGTGACGGAGACGAGATCACCGGCTTTGACATTGGTGGTGTTATCATTGACCCAAATACCGCTCCAGGGATCGGTGCCGTCCTGAATCCAATAAAACGAAAAATCCGTGGTGTCTGTTGTCACGATGCCCTGCACCGTCACGGTCAAATTCGTATAGCCCGAGTTACCATCGGCAAATGGCGTGTATTGCAGATCAAAAACTTTCAAACCGGCGTCGCGCACAAAGTAGAAGAATTTTGAAACAGAAGTATCTGCCGGAATCGTGGTGCGGTCGCCATCGGTATCCGCGGCCGCCAGAAAATATTCGACAAATGCGCCATCTGCTTGTGCAGGAATGTTGCCGGAGAATTGATTGGCGCCGCCGGCCGTCATCGTCTGGGTTTGAAAAGCGCCGCCATTGATGCGATAATTTATTTCCGCGCTTGCAACGGAGGTTTGCGTATCAACAATATTCGCCGAGACGGTTACAGCAGCGGTAGAGGTTGCAACAACAGGATTGCGGGCAATATTGGTGATCACCGGCGGTGAAGAAGCCACCTCGATATCTGCCAGGCTGCGCGGATTGATCGTGGTTGTGCCTTGTGTTGTTCCGCCGCGAATGAAGCCTGTAACATTGATTCTCGTGCCCGCCGGGAAGCCCGGCCAAACGCCGCCATTGGCGCTGACGACATCGAAAACGGCGTCAAAATAATCATCGAGACTGATGCTGCCCGTGGCATCACCGGCAGTCATGATATTGCCGGCCAGGCCGTTTGCCGTGACGGTCAGGTTTTCAAAACGCACCAGCGTGCTTTCCCAGCGCTCGGCCAGTTGCGTGTTGGTCGTTCCGGCGCTTGCGCCCAAATCACCGGGCTTGAGCACAATCGGCGCCGGCAAAGGCAAGCCGAAATCCAAAAAATCAACTTGTGTCACCGGATTGGTAAGAAGCGCGAGTTGGGTAATACTTTGCGAGCCTGCGGACGTCGGAAATTCCGAAAGCACGCCGGTGATCTTGATTTTGTCGCCCGCTTGTGCCGAACTGAAAAGTGTGCCGGCAACATTGCTGTCATTTTGAATCACGAAAAATCCGCTCCAGGGCCCGCCTCTCTCGTCTTGAACAAAGCCGCCCCAACGCGCCCCCACGAAAATTTCACGCGCGCCTTGCATCATGATTCCGGTAACCGTTATCGTATCACCCACAAACGGGGAATCGTCCGCATTCGTCGCGCCGATCGCATCCGCGCGTACGAATTGAATGTCGGCGATGTTCAAACTGTCGCCCAGCGCGCGCGCCCCCGGCGTGGCCGGCGCGTTGATGCTCCAGATGCCGCCCATCCACGAAGTGTTCTCGCTGGTTTCGTTATGGCCGGTAATGCCGTTGCCGCCGGTCCAATTCTCCAGATCCTCAACGTTCAGCTTGCGCTGTGCGGAAGAGCCGTCGTTGTGCGGATTGGGATCCGCGTCATTTTCAGTGTTGACCACAAACTGTTGCGCAATGGGTGTGTCGGGCAGATAGCTGGAAGGCGTGCTATCTGCATCCGGGCCGTCGATGCTTACGCCGGTTTTGTCGACAGCTTCCGCTTTGTCGCCCCAGACAACGTAATCGACATCCTGCACCAGATCACTGGCGCCATCCCAATAGTAAAGGACGATAACTTCACCGTCATTCGTCAGGCCGCCTTGATTGGCAATGCTGCCCGGCGTGGCTTCGCGCATGTCGGGAATATCGTCCGCCGCAGGGCCCTCCTCAAACAGTTCATAGGTCGGCTGAACCCCATAGGTATTGAAGAAGCCATTGCCGACCATTGCGATGGTTTGATGTTCACCGGGAGCGATCGTCGCGCCCTCTGGAAAGCGGGCGTTGAAATCGCCAAAGCCGCCGCCACCGGCATTGGCGCCGGTCACGATGTTGTAATAGTAGGTGCCGCCGCCGGCAAACGTGGCGTCGGTGAGATAGTAGTTCGAGAGATTTATGGTTTCTGAAGTGGGATTGTAGATCTCCACAAACTCTCCGGCGGTCGGGCTGATCACAAATTCGGTGATGATCAAATGTGAGGGCGCCTGGCCGAATGCCGAAAACGCCGCCAAGAATATCAGAAAAACAGCAAAGCCAAACGATAACGCTTTTCTCATGAGTCTCTCCTTCGCGTGTAAGGGTTGGAAAATATGGAAAACGAACGATTGACGCTAATGTGGCTGGTACAATGTTGACTTGAATAGTTATTTCAGTTCTGTCATCCAGAAGGGATCCTGTGAAGTACTCGGTATTATGCCCACAACTTCGCGCGAGCCCTTCGAGATGTCATTTCATGAAAATACTCCTGCAAACTAATTTCATTGCGAATCAAAATTGTGCAGCAAAAACCTTACGCAACGACGCAGAGTCGCAAAAGGTATGCAAGGTTTTTCGTCGCTGTTTCTCTGCGTCTTTGCGACGTTGCGAGATGGTTTCTCTTCTTGGTTCCCGCTTGTCCGGTTTATGGTAACAGCTCTCGTACGCCCACAAACACCCTCCTCATCGCATCACTTAATCACCAAAAACTTCCCCCGCTGCACATTTCCGTTCGCCAGGTTCTTGACGACATAATAATACAAACCCGAAGCCAAAGCTTGATCATCCCGCGTGACCAAATCCCAGGCATGCTCGCCGCCCGCGAAAACGCGGTCGCCGCGGGAAAACTTTTCGAACCACTGTAAATCATCGCCGGTATAATTCGTGGCTTGATGCTCAAATGAATCCACCAGATCGCCGGCGAGCGTGTAAATGCTGACTTGCGAACGCGCCGGCAAATTGTAGAAATAGATTTTGCGATCGCGCTCGAGATTGCCATCCCACGCCGCTTTGACGCGGTAAGGATTGGGATAAACCCCGACGCTTGCTTCCGTCACACCGCCGTTGGCGCGCTGCTCTTCCGGCGTGGGCGAGCCGGGAAACACGCGCACGACGTTGCTTAGCCGGCTGCTCTCCAAACTTGCCAGTCTGATTTCGGGATCGCCGCCGTCGAAGGCGGTGACGGCAAACGCATATTGCCAACCGTTCAACAAGTTCTCATTCACAAATTTATAATGATAATAAATCGTTTCGGTTTGGCCGGTATTGGGATTGAGGGCGGTCTCGCCGAATGTCACCGGTTGCGCAAGCCGCACAAATTTGAAATCTGTGTCATAGCCGATACCATTCACCGAATCGAACTCCGCAATCAGCGTGAAGCTGGAAAACAAATCGTGCCCGGGCAAATCTTCGCCGAGCTGTGTGCGGTAGAGGCGATAGCCCTCGAAATCTTTTTTGCCGCTGATAAAATCCACGGATTCCTCCGCGGAACGATCCCAATAAATCGTCACCTGGCGATCAGTGGGGATCACCTTCACGCGCGGCGGCGAAGGCGGGGTGGGCAACACGTAGCGATCGAGCCGGCCGTCGCGATCGACATCCTCACCCGGATCGAGCTGATTATTGGCGTTGCGATCTTCGCCGTCATAAGCGGTTTGCGCCCAGAACGCATTGGTGTAGAGATTTTGCCGGCTTTGTTCGGTATCCAGGCGATTATCGTCGCTGCCAAATTTGCCCGCGCAAATTACCGCAAACACGACATTGATGGAAGAATCGGGATCGAGGCTCTGAAACGGCCCGGTGGTGAGCAGCGTCATGAAATTTCCCACGCGGCCTTTGATCACGCGATCAATCAGAAAACGATCCATCGGTTCGGCCTGCTTTTGATAACTCTCGATGTCGGTTTGCGGGGAGAACAACACCGGATCGCTGGTATCGCGAAACAGCCAGGAATTGAAGCTCGAAGCGACGCGATAAGCCTGATCATTCGCCTGCGGCGTGGCGCCGAGATGCTTGAGCGCAACATAAAGGCCGTTGTCAGTGAAACCGGGATCGCCGTCATAGTCATATGCATAAGCCATGCGCAGCGAATCAACATAATCACCGCTGCGATGCTGATAAAACGGCGAACCCACGCGCGGCGGCGTAATGTTGATGTTGCGAATCACGAGATCCGCCCACAAGGACACATAAACCTGATTCAAGCGCCGGGCGCCGGTATTTTTTATGGTATAATTCAGAATGACGAAGGCATCGGCAAACGGAAAATTCCACGCGTAGGATTCCAGATGCACCGAAACGTTGATGGGCTCGTGCTGCGGAATGCGAATGGTGGTGCCGGGTACAACGATATTCGAGTCGGTGAAATCCGCGATAAAATCTTGATGGCTGATGGCCTGGGGAGAATAAAACGGGCTGTCGATGATGCTCGAGCGCTCGGCGACGCGATCATTGGGATCGTCGGAGTTGGTGAATTCAAAGCCGGCAGCCACATCACGCAGCGAGGAAATATCGCGCGCGCCGCTAGTCACGAACACCGTGCCGTCATCGCGTTTGCCGCCCACCCAAAGCCCGCCGACGAACAAATGCTCGATGCCCGAGCCTTTGGGATATTCGCACGACGGTTGATCGACCGGCGCTTGCACGCCAAAGCCGTCGCCAAACGTGCCGAAGTTGGAAACCGTCATCCCGATGCTGCCGACCGTGGTGTATTTGCTGTCGTCATCAACCGTGGGCTTGATAAAATGCGGATCGCGCTCATGCTGAGAGAAGAGCTGGGGCGAGATAAAAAGCGGAACACAGCAACAGAGAAAACCCAAAAAGAATCTTGTCTTCATGTCGCGGACACATAAGCTTTGTGATTCAGTGCACAGCTTCGCGTGATGAGGCAGGCTTGAATGAACGTTGACAAACTAACCATCTCATCGGAATTTGTCAAGGCTGGCGGGTAAAATTATTGTTAAAGTTTTATTCGACCCCTTGAGTTGCACTTCTTCGTTCAAGCAACACAACGTCCCGCCATTTGCCGGCATGCGGACCATAAGCCATCTTTCCCAATTTTTCTCGAATGCCAACCTGCCGGAAGCCGTGGTGCAAATGCAGGCGGAGGCTCGCTTGATTTTCCGGGAAGATGCCGGCCTGCAACGTCCAAAGGCCGTGCGCCTCGGATCGCTTGATCAACGCGTCCAACAAAAGCGAACCGACGCTATGGCCGCGTGCTGGCGCGCTGACGTAAACGCTGACCTCAGCGACACCGGCATAAACGCCTCTGCTCGAAACCGGACTGAGCGCCGCCCAACCAACGATCTCATCATTCGCACGCGCAACAATGCTGCACGCATTGAGTTTCGTTTTGCGCCATTCTTCCCATGAACTCGGCGGCGCAGCTTCGAAAGTCGCATCACCGGTGTCAATGCCCTCTTGATAAATCGCGGCCACGGCTCGCCAGTCCTGCGCAGTCATTTCTGTGATGGTGATTGTCATATCATGCCGAGGCATCAAACCAGGCCGTTTCGGTGATCTCCGGCTGAACCTCGGGGCCTCGTTTGCCTTCGATCAATCTGCCGGTCACCACCTGGCCATCGTGTTGAAACACCAGCAGCGCATTTTTCGCCAGGGCCTCACGCTGCAAACGCCGCTTGCTTTCGATGCTGGTCATAGGATAAATGTCATAGCTCGGAACCCAGGCGAGCCGGCTGAGATGAACGGCCCAACTGCTCGCATCACCCAGGAACAGCAAGCTTTCACCGCGATCTTCCACCCAAACAGATTGAATGCTGATAGTGTGCCCGGGCGCAACTTCAGTGCGCACACCGGGCGCGATTTGATAATCGCCGTTGATGATCTCCAACTGCCCGCTCTCGAGCAACGGCTGCCAGTTGTAAGATTGATACGTCGCGAGCGTGCGTTCGTTGGGAAAGCTCGCTTCCGCAAGATCGAGACGTTGCACAAAGTATTTTGCTTTGGGAAATGTAGCTATGGCTTTGCCGGGTGAATGATCCGGCGCCTCCCAACGTGTCGGCGAGCTCACGTCGAGCTGTGTAGCGCCGCCGGCATGATCGGCATGCAAATGCGTGAGAATGACGATCGCGACCTCTTCCGGCCGGAAGCCAACTCGGCGTAGATCATTTACTAACCGTTCGCGCCGCGAACCCAGGCGCAAAATGCTGCGTTGCTTCTCATCGAATTTGTCGCCGCGACCCGTGTCCACGAGAATCAAGCCTGCCTGCGATTCGATCAGCAACACCCGCAGCGCGGCCGGCACCTGATTGAGTTCGTTCGGCGCGATCACTTTCTCCCACATCACCCGCGGCACCAACCCAAAGAATCCGCCGCCGTCCGCCGCTTCAACGCCATCACTTAAAATGTGGCATTTGAGAGAACCGATCTTGAGAGTGTAAGGCATGATTTTTTGCCAGAATTTATTGTGACAGAATTTTTACAGGAAGATACCGCGCCGGTTCAAAAAAACAAATGACAATTTGCCCGATCTAACGGGAATTATGTAATTGCATTTCGGCAGGTGAATGGTTATCATTGCGTTTGCCAAAAGACCGCCGTGACCGCATGTGGCGCGGTGGTGGAGCGTTGCCGCCTTGATTCAAAAAGCACCCATCTTTGACATTCCGCAGGAAACTTGTGAAGCATCCGGCGCCAAGCTCAGTACCTGAATTTTGCATGCTGAGATATGACAAGAAAGAATCGATAATCGTCTTAAACAAACCGCAAAGCGGTGGAATGTTTATAGTGAAATCCGCCCCACCACCCTTCAAAACTCCGAAGGAGTGAAATGTTGCATGGGCTCGATTTTAAACCTTGATCTTTCGATGAAAAGAACATGCCACTCCTTTCGGAGTTTGTAGAAACGGAGTGCGCGCATGACTATAACCATTTCACTCCTTCGGAGTTACCGGCAAGTTCTCATGCAAAATTTTTTGTGCCTCACCCAATTGGTAAATTGACATCTTGATCAAGCCCGCGCTCATCGCGGGTTCGGTCAGACTTGGTGCAAAATTCAGGTAGTACGTCACAATATCCCTGGATGACACGTGAAGATGAATGTACGTTTCAAGATAACAGCGCACCCGGTTTGTAGCACATCTCCAAAAACAAGATGGCTCGCCGTAGCGGCACAAGATTGCAATTCTTTCTCAATAAATAAGGAGTTTCATCTCTTATGAACAGAAGTTCACAGGACATGACCATCATCGAAGAAGTCAAGCATGCCCATCACGCCATTGTTGATGAAATCAGTAAAGTCATTGTCGGCCAGAAAGAGGTGATCAATCAACTCTTGATTGCATTGCTGGCCAACGGCCATTGTTTGCTGGTGGGTGTGCCGGGATTGGCAAAGACGCTGTTGATCAGCACACTCGCACGCGTGTTGGAGCTTAAATTCAGTCGCATTCAATTCACACCGGATTTGATGCCTTCTGATATCACCGGCACCGAAATCATTGAGGAAGATGTGAGCACCGGCCGCAAAGCATTTCGCTTCGTGCGCGGGCCGGTGTTTGCGAATATCGTGCTGGCCGACGAGATCAATCGCACACCACCCAAAACCCAGGCGGCATTGCTGCAGGCCATGCAGGAACATGAAGTCTCTGTTGCGGGACAAACCCACAAACTGCCCGAACCTTTTTTTGTGCTCGCCACGCAAAATCCCATCGAGCAGGAGGGAACCTACCCGCTGCCCGAAGCGCAGCTCGATCGTTTCATGTTCAACTTGTGGGTCGATTATCCCAGTTCTGAAGAAGAAAAGCTGATCGTCAAAAACACCACCGGCGGAAATATTGCGAATCTCCGGGAGATTTTGAATGCCGCCAAGATTTCAGAGTTGCAACGTTTGGTGCGTGAAGTGCCGGTGGCGGATAATGTCGTGGACTACGCCGTGCATTTGGCGCGGCAAACACGCCCGAATCAAAATGATGTGCCCAAGTTTATCAAGGATTGGATCAGTTGGGGCGCCGGGCCGCGCGCTTCGCAATATCTCGTGCTGGGCGCGAAAACCCGCGCGATTCTCGACGGCCGCCCGACGCCGGATATCGAAGACATTCGCGCAGTGGCAAAACCTGTGTTGCGGCATCGTCTCGTTACGAATTTTTCCGCAGAAGCAGAAGGCGTGACCACGGTGCAGATTATCGATGAGTTGATTAAAAACGGGCGCTGACTATCACCTAACACCTTAAACAATTGTGTAAGGTGTTAGGTTTAAAGTGTAAATCTCGTATCATGCCAACCGAACCGCTTCACAAAAAATATCTCAAAGCCACAACCATCTCGCGGCTGCAGAACATGAGCCTGCGCGCGCGGTTGGTGGTAGAGGGTTTCATCACCGGCCTGCATCGCAGCCCGTATCACGGTTTTAGTGTCGAGTTTGCCGAGCACCGGCAATACATGCCGGGTGATGAGATTCGCCATCTCGATTGGAAAGTCTACGGCAAAACCGATCGCTTCTATGTCAAGCAATTCGAAGAAGAGACGAATCTCAAATGCTATATCGTGCTCGATCAATCCGCTTCGATGGGCATCTCGCAATCTGCGGGGGTGAGCAAGTTTCAGTATGCGAGTTATTTGGCCGCGGCGCTGAGTTATTTAATGATTCACCAGCGCGATGCTGTCGGGTTGACGCTGTTCAACCAACGCATCACAGATTATTTGCCGCCGCGCTCGGTGATGAGTTATCTCACGCGCCTGCTCAGCGCATTGGAAAATGCGCAGCCGGGCGAGCATGCTGATTGGGCGGCCTCGCTGCATCAAATGGCCGAGCAAATCAAGCGCCGCGGACTAGTGATTCTACTCTCGGATTTTCTGCCGCGCGATCTGGACATCGAGCCTAAACAAATTCTCACCGGATTGAAGCATTTTCGCCATCGCCATCACGAAGTTTTGGTGTTGCAAGTGCTCGACCGCCTCGATTACCGTTTTGATTTTCGTGAAGACGCCATTTTCGAAGATGTCGAATCCGGCTTGCGCATGCCCACGCAACCGCATCACATTCGCGCAGCAGTGCAAAAGGAAATCGACGAGTATCTCGCCTGGTTCAAACGCCAATGCCGCGAAAATCGCATTGATTACATGCTCATCGACACCGCCATGACATTCGATCAGGGTTTGATGGCGTATTTGCTGAAGCGGAAACATTTGGGGTAGTTGTGGATTGTGGATTGCAGATTTCGGATTGCAGGCCGTGGGTTGCAGCTAACATTTGCTTGATGACACATTAACCAGTAACCAGCAACCAGCAACGAGCAACGAGTAACGAGTATCCAGCATCCAGCATCCAGCATGCAAATCTTCCTCCTCTGGCTGGCAATCATTCTTTTCCTCCTCGCGTGTTATCTCGCTTACCTTTGGTGGCATCCCACCCGGCGTTCACGCTTTCAGGTACGCTTGACGGCCCTGTTTTTGTTGTTTGCGATTGTGCCGAGCGTGCCGCTGTTGTTTGTCGCAAGCACGCTGACGACGAGCACGATCGACATGTTGCTGGTCCCCGAAATGGAAGGCACGATGCTTAATGCCGTGCAGGCGATGAAACAGCAGTTTGAAAATCATGCGGAGAGTTTTGTGCGCGCTGTGCAGGGCGATTCGGTCACGCCGGCGCTGTTGCGCAAATGGGAGTTTGATTATTTTCTGGTTTGGCGCAAAGAGCAGGAGGCCGTGCAACTCGTGCAGGCCGTTGCCCGGGATGAAGAAGCGCGGCAGCTTGGTTTGAGTTTTGGAGATGAACGTCTGGCAGAAGCATGGGGCCAGCGCGACAGCGAGTTGGAGACAATTTCTCAGGGCAACGGCGAGTCTCGCAGTCATTGCCGCGTGTGGTTGCCACAAGGCCCAGATGAAATGGTGCTGGTGGGTTATGCTGTTTCGCCGGAAATCATTGCGACCAAAGATCGCTTGGCCCAGGCGATGCGCGTTTACAACTCCTTGTCGTTGATCAAAGAACGCGCGCTGCAAGACGAGTTGATTTGGGGCGGTGCGGCCGCGGCAATTCTCGTGCTGTGTTTGCTGTCCGTTGTTAGCGCGCGTCTGCTGTCGCAACGCATCAGTCAACCGATTGAACAGCTCACGCGGGCAAGTCTGCAGGTGGCAGGCGGCAATTTGGAGGTTCAAGCCGAAGCAACGGCAAAAGACGAAATTCGCCAACTTGTCGATTCATTCAATCATATGATTGGCGAATTACGCACAAGCCGGGAGAAACTGGTGATCACCGAGCGGCTGGCCGCATGGCGTGAAGTGGCGCGGCAAGTGGCGCATGAGATCAAAAACCCGCTTACGCCGATTCAGCTCGGACTCTATCGCGTGCGCCAGCGGTTGGATGAATCCGTTGCCTCGCAATCCGCGGTGCAGGAATCATTTCAGAGTATTGAAGAAGAGTTGGCCAGCTTGCGCCATCTCGCCGAGGAGTTTTCCGACTTTGCGCGTTTGCCCAAAGCCGAATTAAAACCGGGCGATCTAAATGAAGTCGTTCAACTTACGGCGCGTTTGTTTCAGGGCGTGGGCGGCGAGATTCAGATTAAAACCGATCTTGCGCCTGATGTTTCGCGGCGGCCTTTTGATCGCGAGCAGATCAAACGCTTGTTGAATAACTTGATCAAAAATGCGCTGGAAGCGAGTCTCACGCCCTCCAGCACGATTACCATCAGCACGCGACGCGAAGGCGAGAAGGTCCGCTTGACCATTGCCGATCAAGGCCCGGGGCTTTCCCCGGAAATGTTGGAAAAAATTTTTGAGCCAAATTTCAGCACCAAACGCGGCGGCGCTGGCCTGGGTTTGACGATGGTCAAGAGAATCGTCGAAGAACATGGCGGGACGATTGCGGTGGAAAGCGCGGCAGGGAAGGGGACAGCATTCAATATTTTGATTTGAAGTATTCTTGGCGTAATCGCCTTTCAAATTTAACTTACCTCGACCATCCTCAGTGTCTTGTCGGACACACCGTTTCCCGAGGCATGCAGTGGCAGCGTGAGGCGCAGTTGCGTGCCGCCGTTCGGCAGGGCCACGACTTCGGCAGCACCGCCGCATTGTTTGATCACTTGATACAATTTCCACAAACCCAAGCCCGAATGCGGCGTGCTCTTGGTTTTGAAAAAGGGCAGAAAAACTTTGGTGATATTCTCGGGCGAAATGCCGCGACCGTTGTCTGTCATCAGCACGCGCACGCGCGACACTGCCGGCAAGGTCTCAACCTCGATGTTGATTTGCGTGGCTTCGGCTTCGATTGCGTTCAGCACGGCTTCATCCAGCCCATTGCGGAATTTGGAAATAACCTCGACGGGAATGGGCGAGGGCATGGGCGTGATGCGAAATTTGATTTTGTCGTTCCAATGCTGCTCGAGGCGGCGCAACTCCTGGCGCAAATCTGTGGCCACCACCGCTTGCTTGACGAGATAGGCGCTGCAATCGATCAACTGGCGGATGACTTTGCTCATGTCGTGAATCGAGCCTTGCACCCAGGCAATGGCGCGCGCGGATTCCTGATTGGCGAGCGAAGCCAGCTCGGTTTTCAAAATATCAATGTAACCTTGAATGCCGGAAAGCTTGTTGTTCAGCACGTCACCCATGCCCGCCATCAAATCCACCATGGCGAGCTGCTTCTCGTTTTCAATAAGTTTGGCCTCCAGTTGCTTGCGTTCGTCGATGTTTTCGCAAGTCAAAATCAAAAACTGCAGCTTGCCGTCACCGTTGCTGACGTGATCCGAGTGGATCTGGCAAACAAAACGATGCCCGTCTTTGTGCATGCCCACGAGATCGATCTCTGCTTTTTGTCCGGCGAGAGTTTCCCACACGGCATCGCGTTTCATGAGCGGGCTGGAGAGCAGCGAGTGCAGCTCGCGGCCGCGCAAATCACTTGCCGCAAAGCCGAACAATTCTTGCGCCGCGCGGTTGTTGTCGACGATGATGCCCTTGGCGTCCAGGACCAGCAACCCGACCGGCAAGGATTCTTTCACGGTGGCGAGAAACGAATGCGTTTCCTGTAAGCGCTCAGTTTTTTCGGCAACGGCTTTTTCCAATTCCCGCTCGCGCGCCCGCGCTTGTCGCATGCGTAGGCGAAAGATGCCGTAACCCAGGCCCAGTAGCAGCAGGGCGCAGCCGGCATAGAACCAGGCGGTTTGATAAAATGCCGGCAGAACCTCGAACGAAACTTTGGCGGTGTCGGAGGAAGCCTGACCATAAGCATTCACACCGCGCACCCACAAGGTGTATTGTTTGGGCGCGAGATTGGTGTAACGAATCTCATGTTCGGCGCCGAGGTTCTTCCACTCGTCGTCAAAGCCTTCGAGTTTCACCAGGTTGGTGTTGGCGTTTTCGTTGATGAAGGAAAGCGCGCCGAATTTGAAGTTGATCTCATTTGCGGTGCTCGCCGGCAGTCTGAGATCGGCAAAGTTACGATAGCTTTCGTGTTTGGTTTCGAGCGCGAGAATATCAACACGCGGGTGCACGGCAGTAAACGGTACGGCCGCAACATTCACGCGCGAAGCCCCGCCGATGGTGCCGAACCACATCCAGCCCTCGCGGTCTCGCATGACGGCGCGCGTGTTGCATTCGTTATCCGCCAAACCGGAGGCCGCATCGAAATAAAAAAATTTGGGGCTATCAAAGTAAGCCACGCCGTCGTTCGTGCCCAGCCACATGCGCTGCTGTTGGTCCTCGGCAATGAAGTAAATCGTCTTGCTCGGCAGGCCGTCATTCTCGTCGTAGACTTCGAACTCGTCCCCGGCATAGCGCAGCGCGCCGCCGAAGCGTGTGCCAAACCACATGTCGCCGGCCTGATCTTCGTAGATGCAGTAGATCGCCGGTGACTGCAGGTTATCCATCTGATCAAAAATATGCGTTTGCTGGTTTTGGTCTCGCATATATATACCGCCGTCGGTCGCAATCCAAAACCGGCCCTGGCGATCTTGATATATTTGCGACACAGAAATATGCGGCAGGCTGTCGTTCGTTGTCATCGCTGCGAAGCGCTCGTTGCGATAAACGATGGCGCCGCTGTTGAACGTGCCGAACCAAACTTCGCCATTGGGCGCGCAGTAAACGCTGCGCAGGTTTTCGCTCGGCAATCCGTCGCGCGCCGTAAAATGTTGCCAGCGGCCGTTGCGTTGCCGCGCGGCGCCGCCGTTGGTGGCAACCCAAATGTCGCCCTCCGCGGATTGCGCTAGACCGTGAACAAAATTATCCGGCAGCGCATTATCAGAATTCAATACCTCAACCGAGTTGCCCTGCACGATGGCCAGCCCCCCGCCGCTGGTGCCGATCCACATGCGCCCGGCGCGATCTTGCAAAAAACTGAAAACGACGTTTGCCGGCAAACCCTGTTGCCGCGTGTAATTTTGAACATGCCATCCAAAGATTTTTGCCGCGCCGGCGCCCAGCGTTCCAATCCAGATGTTGTTTTCATAATCGACGCACAGCGCGCGCACAAAATTGCTCGGCAAGCCATCGCGTGTATCAAACGTTGTCAGGCTCTGGCCGTCATACTTTAGCAAACCCGAGCGCGTGCCAATCCAGAGATTGCTGCTTTGATCTTCGGCGAGGGCATAAATATTCTCATCAGTCATCCCGAGGCGTTGCGAAAACAATACGACTTGGTTGTCTGCGAGACGGTACAAGCCCTCCGCCGCGCCAATCCACAAAACCCCATTTTGTGCATAAAACAATCTTCGGATAAAATGATTCTGCAGTTTTTCAAATTCGGTTGGAACCGTGAGGCTATCGCCGTGCACACGGTAAAGGCCGTCATCGGTGCCGGCCAAAATTTGCTGTTCGCGAGATACGGCAATCGCTCGAATGATTTTGCTGTTGCGCGTGTTGTCAAAAACCGTAAGCACCAATTCCGGTTTCGATGAATTCGTTTGTTGTACCGCGCTGCGGCACAAGCCCGCGCCTGTGCCGATCCAGAGATTGCCGGCGCCATCTTCAGCGAGACTGAAAATTTCGTTGGAAGGAAGGCCGTCCGGTACATTAAAATTGAAAACGGTTTCTTCGGGTGTGATGCAAGCCAGGCCGTTTTCCGTGGCAATCCAGATATTCTCAAAACGATCTTGCAGAATGTCGCGAATGGAGGCGTGCCCCAAACCTTCCGTCACGGAGAAGCGTTTCATCTGACGGCCGTCATACCGCGCGGCGCCGTTTTCATACGTGCCGAACCACAGGTAGCCTTGGCGATCCTGATAGACGTCGATGATCTCGCTTTGCGGCAGGCCCTGGGCTGTACCATAATGGCGAATTTGAAACGTTTGTGCGAGGCTGGGTGACGGCAACCGGCACAGGAGAAAGAAGAGAGTAAGTAGAATCGTTCGGGCGTTCATTGGACTTCCTTTTATATTCCTGCGCGGGTCCCGCCGCTGGAACTCTCACAAAGAAGATTGGGGTGAGAGCTTTGTTACTGCATCTCGCACTCTCTTGAAATGTCATTCAGGCGAATGTTGTGAAGTGCTCCGTAATATGCCTGCAACTTCACAAGAACCCTTCTGGATGACAATCAAGGATGGATAGACTTTTCAAAATTACACTGTACTAGCGGCGTTGACGTGTTTGCTTGATGTAATAGCGTTGAGCTTTTATTTTGCCGGCGCGGCGGCAGACTCAGGCGCTACCAGCGTTGCAAAAAGATGCCGCGTGAGGCCCGCAATGGTGGCGCGCGCCTGCTCATGATTTGTAATTTTGCGCGTCAAGATCGCCAGCACAATCGGCTTGCGGTTGGGGTGCAAAATGATCGCGGCATCGTGATTGATCGCCGTGATCGAGCCGGTTTTATTGGCGGCAATGAACCCCTCCGGCAAGCCCGCCGGAATGCTGTCCCGGAATTTTTGATCTTTGAGAATCGCAATCATTGCTTGACAGGCGGCCGGGCTGGCAGCGCGCTGTTCGGCGATGGCCTGCAAACTGAGCATGAGATCGAGGGCGTTGGTGCGGTTGTTCCGGCCCAGTTGATACGCCTTGCCATCTTCGACGCCGCGCAGGACTTGCATATCGTGAATGCCGAGTTGCTGCAGCGTTGCCATCACTTTTTTTGCGTCAACCAATTCGATCAATAGATTTGTGGCGAGATTGCTGCTCACGGTGATCATTTGATAAACCAGATCGTGGACGCTCATCTTCTGGCCGATCACCTTATAAATCGCCTCATCGCTGTCCTCGCCGAGATCGAGACTGTAAGGCGAGCCATCGACGATGCTGGCAAATTGATTCCGCACAAAAACCGAATCCTCCAATCGAAATTTTCCGGCTTCCGCCTGGCGAAACACCTCGATCATCACCGGAACTTTCATGGTGCTGGCGGCATGCATCATGCTTTTTTCATTGAAAAAGTATTCCTGCCCGGTTTCCAAGTCGCGAAAGGCAACGCCGATTTCTGCTTGCAAGCTGTCGGTGAGATGTTCGAGATAATGATCGAGGGCGGCGTGTGTTGAGGTGAGGCGGTGGGACTGCGCGTTTGTGAAAGGTTTCTGGCCAGCGGCGGCGCCGGCGGCCGGCCATTCATGCGCGGCCATCAAGATAATCATAAAAATTTTGAGGTGCATGACGTCGACGAAAATGCCTCGACGCGCGCCGGCAAGCCTCCGGCGCACGTCGGGACTTGTTTAGTTCAGCTTATCGAGAATTTCCTGAATCTGTGGAAAACGGCCGGTTTGATATTTGGAATAAATCAACTGCCCGTCTTTTTTGATGTCGAAAATGCCTTTGCTGCCTTCGACTAAATCGACCGTGGCATGTGGCAATCGTTTTTTAAGTTCACGCTCCAAACTGGAGGCTTGCGGCCAGTAGTTTCATTGCACACAATATTGAATGGAAATCTTCATGTCTCCACTTTCCCTCACGATGATTTGCTGGTCTTTGCTCCGACGGCTTGCTTGTGTATATGCTCCAACCTTTGACTCCAACTCTGTGTTGTGCAACAGCGAGCTGGAGTCAAAGTGGGAACAGGGGTTCAGGCCAGTCGTTTATGCATATACTTCTTCCAAGGGCTCATCCTCTGCAATGCGATAGCGCGGCTTGCGGCCATTGCTGCCGCCAATGAGATTTTCGGGATTGAGCGCGAGCAATTCCGGAATCACGAATTTGCCGTCGCGGCGCACCAGCACCTCGTCGCAATAGATTTGGCCGCCGCCATATTCGGGCGTTTGAATCATCACCAAATCCCAATGCACCTGGCTGCGATTGCCGTTGTCCGCTTGTTCGTAAGCATTGCCGGGAGTGAAATGAAACGAGCCGGCAATCTTTTCATCGAACAGAATATCGAGCATCGGCTTTTTGATGTAAGGATTGAAGCCGAATGAGAACTCGCCGACATAGCGCGCGCCTTCATCGGTGTCGAGAATTTCGTTCAAGCGCGCGGTTTTATCCGCCGTGGCTTTGACGATCTTGCCGTCTTTGAACGTGAATTCGATATCGGAAAACGCCACGCCCTGGTAAATCGTTGGGGTGTTGAAGTGAATATAACCGTTCACCGAATCCCGCACCGGCGCAGTGAAGCATTCGCCGTCGGGAATGTTGAATTCGCCGCCGCACGGCACCGCGGGAATGCCTTTGATGCTGAATTCTAAATCCGTGCCGGGCCCAACGATACGCACGCGATCGGTGCGTTCCATGAATTCTTTCAGCGCCTGCATGGCATGCGACATGCGGCCGTAATCCATGGTGCAGACATCGAAATAAAAATTCTCGAAAGCCTCGGTGCTCATGCCCGCCTGTTGCGCCATGGAAGAATTGGGATAGCGCAACACCACCCATTTCGTCTTCAAGCGAATATCGTGATGCACCGGCTGAAAAATGTGTTTCTGCAAATGCCGCATGTTGAGCGCCGGCACGTCGGACATCTCGCAGATATTGTGGCTGCCGCGCACGCCGATGTAGGCGTCCATTTTGGACATGCGGTATTTTTCGATATCACCCAACAGCTTGAATGCGTCTTCGCCATATTTGCGATACATCTGGCGCAAAACCTGATTGTGCTTGGTTTCGACAATCGGCAGGGCGCCGCAACGAACCGCCGCTTCGATCAGCTCGGCGACGAATATTTCAGGCACATCGTAAGCTTCAATCAAGACGCGCTGGCCTTTTTCCAAACGCGTGGAGTGTCGGGTTAATACCTCCGCCAAACGGGTTAATCGTGTGTCTCTCATAGCATTCCGCCAAAGTTGAAGTTCGTGATGCCAGTCGCGCAATGCCCCGTCATTGAATTAAAGGCATCTGGCAGAACGACCGGCAAATATATTAAATGATTACTCGATTGTCAACAACGCGACTGCTGAACGGCGCTTGCCGTCATGCAAAATTCTTTATCGGCGGCTGGCGGCGTCGAGCTATTAGTATCTCCTCGACGGCGATCCTGCGAACGATTTATCGACGATATTTCAACGAAGATGTATTTTCTGGCAGAATGTGAGGGTTGGCAATGCCAGGTGAAGAAGTCGAAAACGTGAAGCCAAGATGATTCTCACCGCCAGCGAATTATACAATGATTAAATTGTACAGTCACCCTGACAACTTGCGGAAACGACGAATAAATTTTTGTAAAATATTTTTGGGGAACATGCGTTCCTGTACCAAGCTTTTGATAATTCTCATCGAAAAGCCAAACATGCAAACCCGATCCTCAAAATTTATGATTTCATAAATCGCGACATGGTGCATAAACTTGTTTCGCAAAAGCTACAAGCGCTTTTGCTCAGAACCATCCTCGCGCGCTGCGTCGGCAAGAGCACGCGTTTGATGCTAAAGTATAGACGGCGATTCACGGTGTTAGTTCTCAATAAAGCTCGTGTTGTACGGCAAAATGCCCAATCCCACAACTCTTTAAGGATGAAGAGGAGATTCTTATGTCCGTTGCCTGCACATGTGTTTGCCCGCCTCGCCGCAATTTTGTTGGCGGCGTGAACGTTTTTGGTTGCCCACTGGTAGCTTGGCTGCGTTTCAGTTTGCTTATGCTGCTTCTACTCACACCGCAATTCTTGCCGGCGCAAACGGCCTCGCCGCGTTTTAATGCGCGCATTTTGGTGGATGATATTCTGCGTTATCGCCTGGTCTCGGGCCAGCGAGTCTTCGGCGAAGCCATCATCACCATTGTGCATGACAGCACCGCCAACCTGATTCACATTGCCGAGTCAACCACCGGCTTGTTCGAACGTTCCAGCAAATTCACACTCAAGGCCGATTCCACGCTGCGGCCGCTGTTGCAGCATACGATGGTTTCCGAACACGAATTCTTGCAAGAATGCCGGCTGGAATATCATGAATACGCCGTCACCGGTGAAGTCAAGCGCCCCGAAGGTTTCGGCGGAAGCTTTGCCATCAACAAACGGCTCAATCGCGACGCGGCAGACATTTACGCCGTGCAGCATCTCGTGCGCGCCAGCCATTTATCCGTCGGCCAAATGCTCACCTTCCCGATCTACAATGCCTTTGATAATGAAGAAAGCCTGGCGCGCGGCTGGATTTCCAAAACCGAAACCGTGACCGTGCCGGCCGGCGCGTTTCAATGCTTTCGCGTCGAGGGATTCTCCGGCAAAGCGCGCTGGATTCTGCTGCTCGACACCGCCTATCCTCACCGCATCATCAAACAAATCTATCCTTCCGCGCATTTAAGCCTGGAGCTTGTCGAAGTCGCGGCGACGTTCTGATCAAAGCCCTTGACATCGTGAGGGGAGATGATTACCTTTTCGCCGGTTTTTGAGAACGAACGTGGTCGGATCTTCCATGCTATTTACTGGCGATACCAAACGAAACGGCATTCTGCGGCCGCGGCAGAAGAATGCTTCCCCCATTGAAACGAATTTTCTTTTTGTTTATGGTTTGTTGATGCGCGGTTTGGAACGCGCTGATTTTCTGAATAATCCTGACAAAGCGAGCTTTATCGGCAAGGCGGAAGCTGCCGGCGTTTTGTACGATGTCGGCGCTTTCCCCGGCATGATTGCGAGCCAAAACGGCGGCGTGGTTTACGGCGAATTGTACGAGCTGCACGATCCCGAGATTTTTTTTGAGACGCTTGATCTCATCGAGGGCTACTGGCCCGATCAACCCGAGCGCAGTTTGTCGATTCGAAAAATCATTTCCGTGGCCACCGCTTCCGGCCCGATCAACGCCTGGGCCTACCTCTTGAATTTGCCGAGCGAGGGCTTGCCGCAAATCCCTTCAGGAAATTTTCGCGCCTATCAACCGGTTACCGGCTGGCTTGATGATTAATGACGCGCATGCAAACATGTTGACTCCCGCAGAAACCATGAACTCGCGTCTGTGGGAGTTTTTGTTTTTGGGACGAGATTCGCATCAACTGTTTATTTGAATCTGTTAGCGTCTATGCCGTTTTTCAGTCAAACTGAAAATTGAAACTTCTTGAGCCGCTTTAAACTCCGCTCACAAAAATGGAAATCCCACAAAAAAGCAAAAGCCTTTTCTGTGGGATTTCATTTCCGTGGGCGAGACACTTTCAGAATTCTATTCTAACTTTGAGAAGTTAATCGCCCAGCGCGCCTCATGCCCGAACTGCTCATTTCGAACACCACTTCTGCCGGCATTGCCTTTGGGATTGCGGCATTCCTGGCAATCTTTGCCGCGCTGTTTGCGCTGCATGTTTATCGCGCGCAGAGCTTTGCCGTGTTTGCCGGCCTGTTTGCCGCAGAGGTGATCAAGCTGTTTTATCTGCTCACCCTGTTGGGCCAGATGAATCCGGTATGGGCCTGGACCGGCCCGGGCAGCGTTGCATTTATTGCGCGCGCGTTTTTGATCATGCTCAGCGCGTTCTGGCTGGTTTTTTCCTTTCTCGCCTTTCATCATTCCTCACCTGCGGAAAAATCTCATCTGTTGCACTGGTCGATTTATGCGGTGATGGCGCTCGCCTTGATTTTCGGCCTGACGCTCGGGCATCAATCCCTTTTGCAAACGATTACTCTGACGCCGTCCGCGCAAGACTTGATCCGGCAATTTGCCGCAGGTATATGCGCCGGCTGTTTTTTGTTGGCGAGTGTTAGCGCCGGCATGCGTTGGTGGCGCAGCCGCAATGCGCTGTGGATCTGGTTGGTATTGGCCGCATTGACGCTGGCCGCGACCACGGCGCTGCAATTTCTGCTGCCGTCTTCCGCGGTTTCGGTTATGGCCTTGCTCGGCCTCTCGAGTTTGCTGGTTGCGATCGGTTTATTTGCGGATCGCGCGCGCTTTTTGCGTTTCGAAGCTGAGCTGCGCAAAAGCCTGCTGGAAAACAGCATTAAGCTGGAGGAACAGCTTCGCAGCCAAAGCGCGGCCATGGCGCTCACGCACGAAGCCATCGCACACCTTGATTTGAACGACAAGATCATTTTTGCGAATGAGAATTTTTTGCAATTGATCGGCTATCACGGCGATCCGCCGGTGGGCCGGAGCCTGAAAGAGATTGTGTCGAAGGAAGTTTATGAGGCGTTTCAGCCCCTGCTGCGCGAAGCGCGGCGCGAGCGTTCGGCGCAGGTGGAGATTGCCGTGCCTTTGCCCGGCGGGCAACGCCTCATGCAGGCTTCGTATGCGCCGATTCGCCAGGATAATCAAAGAATCGAAGGCCTGCATCTTGGCCTGATTGATGTCACCGAGTATCGCCGCACGGAAAAGTCGCTGCAGGCGTTGGCCGGCAGCCACCGGGAAAATTTCAATATTTTTTATCAGGCGCAGGCCAATGCCTCGGATGCCATGGTGATTACCGATTTGCAATACAAGATTAGCGACGCCAATCCCGCGTTCGAGCGCGCCTTTGGCTTCTAAAAGCAGGAAATCCTGGCGCACGAGA